>JBMDWS010000338.1:0-5225 GCA_048594695.1 Truepera sp.
TCGACAGCTCCGGCCCGGACGCTGCAGAGACCAGGCTCTTTTTGGAAGGGGCCACCACGACGTACGCTTATGGCGGCATCGACATCACCCGGACCCGCGCCGGACCCAACATCGACGTCGGCACGGCCTTTTTGGGCGATACCCTGCTCATCGGGATGCCTGCTCACGCGCTCGAGGACGCCATCAGCGCGGCTCAGGGCTACACGCCCCTGCTCAGCGCTAGCGAAACCTTCAAGGCGGCGCGGGCCACCATGCCGCAGAGCGTCACTGAACTCTCCTACAGCAACGTCAGCGCGCCGCTGCACGGCTTCAGCGACCTGACGCGGCTCTTCGCGCAGCCGCTGGCGTTCGCCGGTCTCGCGGGCCTTAGTGAGCTTGGAGGGGAGCCAGGGGCCAAAGGTAATGCCGCCAACGTAAACGTACCGACCTTCGCCGATCTGCTCCACGTCACCGATTTGATCCCTAACACCCTTGAGGTGCTTGCCAAGCATACGGGCACGCACAGCGCCTACACGGCTGTCGAGGGCAACCGCGTCTCCACGGTGTCGCGGCTCGAGCTGAAGTAAGCGCGCCGCATGTCAAGAGCCAGCAGATATGGCTGCTGGCTCTTTTGACGTTGAGGTTTAACGTGCTCGCTTGTCTTCAGTCCTGCGAGGGGGGCTCGAGCACGCAGAAACTCGACCAGCCTCCGCCTGGTTCGCCGTCACGCCAGAGGGTCTGCGTCATCTGGTGCCGACCCCCGGCTGCTTCGCGTAGCGAGAGCGAAACGTGGACCTGCCCGAAACGCTTTTCGGCTTTACCCTGACCTGCCGTACTAAGCTTCTCGAGCGTTGCCACGTACCACTGACCGAGGGGCTCGAGGCTGGCTTCAGGAATAGCGAAGCAGACGTTGGCGAGAAACCCCACGAGAAAGCCGTTGGCGTACCCGAATGTTTCGGCCTTCGCGTCGCCTGTGGTGCGCGTGACTACCGTGGGCACGACGAACGAGGGGTTCTGGTAAAACGTCCAGCCCACGTCGATGAGGTCGCCCGTATTGCCGTCGATCAGAAGCTTGGAGCGGTAGACACGGGTGAGCTGCGTTTCACCGTTCCGCCCCTTGGCCTGACCCTCGCGCACGATTTCAGAGCTGTAGAGACTCGGCGGACTCGGTTCGCCCTCGAGCAGAGGAATCGCCTGAAGGGCTTCCTGCGCCGAAGCAGCAGAAACGAGGAGAAGCAAAAGACAAAACCATTGTTTCATACCCGATTATTTCACTCTGGGCAGCAAAAAAGGTAAGGGTGAGCGCGCCAAAAGATAAGGAGCGCGGTAACCGCGCTCCCTCAATAGCGTGACAGCGAGCTTAGCTGGCGACGCCGACGTGGCGCTCGAGGCGCGCCTGATAGGCACCCTTGGGCTGCGCCCCGATCATGGTTTCGACCGGCTCGCCGTCCTTGAAAAGGATGACCGTTGGAATGCTCATCACGCGAAACTGCATGGCGGTCTGCTGGTTGTCGTCGACGTTGAGCTTGCCGACCTTGATTTTGCCCTGGTAGTCGCCAGCCAGCTCTTCGATGACCGGGCCGACCATGCGGCAGGGACCGCACCACGGCGCCCAGAAGTCCACGAGGACGAGCCCCTTGTCGGTTTCGTTTTTGAAGTTGCTGTCGGTAAATTCGACGGTATTTTCTGCCATGAGTAAAGCCTCCTGGTACTCAATTTAATAGAGTGCTGGGATCGCACATGTCTCGCAGTCTACATGGTCGCTAGCCCCCCGAGCTCTACTGGAGGCGCCGACGGCGTCACCTCGAGCGGCCCCGAAAGGCTACAGAATTCTCGTCCCAGACGTAGAGCGCGTCCACCGAATCGCCACGAGCAAAGCGCGGCGGTGTCAGGCCGAGGGCGCGGTATCCCCCCTTGACCGCAGCCCGCACCAACGCCAGGGGGCTGGCCTCTGCACCGTGAAGTGCCCGCGCAGCCTGCGCCTCGCGCCGCACGTCGAGGTCTGGCGACGATCCACGCGAGTCCGTGCCTAGCGCCACCTCGACCCCGTGCCGGGTATAGAGCGCCCACGGGAAACGCCCGCAGTGAAGCCCTTCATTCGAGCGGGGACAGTGAACCACGGTGCAGCCTGCTTTAGCTACCAGCCTGACATCGTCCTCAGTGACATTGACCATGTGAACGAGCGTCGGTCCGGCCTCCAGAACCCCGAGGTCTGCGAGGTACGCGACCGGGCTGAGGCCGCTCGGCTGCCAGGCCCCGAGAAACGGCTTCATGAGGTCGTAAAGCGGCCCACGCCCGTCCTTGTGAAGCGGAATTTCAGCGGGGCTCTCGGCGACGTGAATCTGCATGGGAAGGTTTTCACGCTGCGCCAGCCGCGCCAGCTTTTGCAAGAGCGGAGCGCTCACAGTGTGCGGCGTGTGAGGCGAGAGACCGAGCCGGAGCCCGTCCGGACGCTCGAGCCGTTTGAATGTGCGGAGACCCTCGAGGACCGCCTCGAACGCCTCATCGGCCTGGGCAGGGTCGGGCGCGAACACCTCCCAGTAGGCGACGCCCTTCAGTCCCGGCGTTTGCAGGAGCATCTGGAGCGCCTCGCGGTTCGCAACGATATCCCCAAATGCTCCGACACTCGTCTGGCGCAGTTCATGCAACCCAGCTTCCGCAGCCTTTGCGCCGCGCTGCGCACCGTGCTGAACGACGTGGCGGATAAACGCCTCGTAGGAGCCGGAAAAGTAGGGAAGCGCCGAGAGATCGAGGTGCGTGTGCGCGTTGACGGGCGGGGGCGAGATTGCAAAGCCGACAGACTCGACAGGTGCGCTGGAATACGAGCGGCGCGCCTCCTCGAGCCCTGCGACCATCACGATACGCTCCCCCTGAACGACGACTGCACCGTGTTCGCGGGGTGTGCCGATGCCGCTATAGACGACCTCTGCGCTGAGAATGCGGTGCTCTAGCATGTCTAAAGGGTTAACGATGCTGCGCGTAACGCGTCACAGTCGGCAGCGCCCGCAGCTGCGAAAGCGCCCCCTCGCCAAGCGCTACAGCCGCAGCGCCCGCGTTCTCCTCGAGCTGCACCTCACTACTCGCACCCGGTATGGCGGTCGCCACAGCCGGATGAGAGAGGGCATAGCGGAGCGCCACCTGCGCCACCGTTCGCTCCGGGGTAACGAGATCTTGCAGGGCAGCCCGCGCCTCCTCGAGCACCTTTGACCCATGGTCCAGAAAGCCCTGCGAGACCTTCGCCGCGCCCGCGTCACTCAGGATGCCCCTGGCGACTGGCCCGCGCACGACGACGCCGACGCCCCTTTCGTGCAGAAGGTCGAGCATCGCCTCCTCGGGGCGGCGGTCGAGCAGGCTGTATTGCATCATCACGCTCGCCATACCGGACTTTGCCAGCCACTCGCGGATGACGTTCGGGCGAATCGAGGAGATGCCGTAAGCCCGGATGAGACCCTGAGTTTTAAGGTCTTCAAACGTTTCGATAACCCCGTCGATGTCGTCCTCGAGCGTGCCGCCATGCAGCTGATAGAGGTCGAGGTAATCAGTCTGCAGGCGCTTCAGGCTTCCCTCGATAGCCCCCCGGATGTAAGCGGGCGACGCGTCCCAGTCCCAGCCGCTCCCGTCTTCGCGCCAGCGGTTGCCCACCTTCGAGGCGAGGACGACGCGCTCACGCATGCCCTTAAAAGCCCGTCCGACGCTTTCCTCATTGAAGCCTTTGTCGTAGAGGTCGGCGGTATCGAAAAAGGTGATGCCCAGGTCACACGCCCGGTGCAGCAAGCGGGCGTTCTCAAGGTGGTCGTGCCCCAGAGACATGCAGCCATAGCCGATTTCGCTGACTGTGAGGCTAGATTGACCCAATTGTCTGTAGTTCACCGTTCCTCCTCATGGGCGACAAGCCTGGCGATACGCCGTAGCCCTCGCCCGTTTCGCTTTAATATTCTGAAAGGTCTACAGACCTTCGTAAATGTCGGTCAGCGTCAACTCGAGCCCCAAGTGCGGCAACTTGACCACACCTTCTTCACGATATTCGTGCAGCCACCAACCTTCACGGTCGTCACGGCGATAGCGCAGCACATCGCGCTCCTCAGTGCTCACGATGAGGTAGTCCTGCAGCTCGGACAGGCTCTGATACGCCAGCACCTTCTCCCGGCGATCTGTTCCTTGCGTGCTCGGCGACGTCACCTCGATAACTCGATAAGGAGGGTCAGCGCGACTTTATAGAGCTCATGTAAATCGTCCGCTCTGCACGTCACCATCACGTCGGGGTAATAGAAGCGCTCTGTCTGCTGGGTCAGGACGCGCAGCTTCATGTCGCTCGAGTACACCTGACACGGCCCCCTTCGTGTCGCATTCCAGAGGTGCCCCGAGAGATTCATGACAATACGATTGTGGCGATCTGTAGCTCCTGCCAGAGCGTAAATCTGCCCATCCACATACTCGTGCTTGAGTAACCTGCCCTTTTCCTCGAGCAGATAAGCTTCTGCCGACATCGCCCTGACTTTCAGCGCGGCTTCGCCCATATCCACCTAGCCGACCGGCTCGAGCGCCCCAAAATCGATCTCCGGCTTGTCCGCCAGGATCGCCGCCGCGTCGGGGACGCGGATGGTTTCGTAAAGGCTGCCGCGCTGCACGGGTTTGAACCCGGCTTCGGTAATCTGCCGGATGATCTCACGCTCGTTGACGCGCCGATGCTTGGCCCCAGCCTGCGACACGACGTTCTCCTCGAGCATGGTCGAACCGTAATCGTTCGCCCCGAAAAAGAGCGCCGTCTGGGCGATCTTGTGGCCCATGGTCGGCCAGGAGGCCTGAAAGTTCGGCACGTTGTCGAGAAAAATGCGCGACACTGCCAGGTTTTGCAAGTATTCGTGCGGCCCTGCGCCCGGCACCTTGCCGTCGATACGGACCCCTTGCGTCTGCAGCGTCCAGGAAATGAAGGCCGAAAAGCCGTTGCCGTGTGTGGCCTGTGCGATGTCCTGCTGCTCCCGCACGCGCAGCATACTCTCGATGCGCTGTGCGGGCGTCTCACCGAACCCTATAACCATCGTAGCGGTCGTGTAGAGTCCGAGCTCCTGCGCTTCGCCCATGATACGAATCCAGTCGCCGGTCGAGATGCGCGACGGGGAGATGTGCCGGGCCAGGCGAATGTCATCCACCAGCATTTCGCCGCCGCCCCCAGGCAGACCGTCGAGACCCGCGTCTTGCAAGGCTTTCAGCACCTCCACGCTCGTCATGCCCGTGAGCTTGGCCAT
>JBMDWS010000339.1:0-3470 GCA_048594695.1 Truepera sp.
CTGGATCCTTTTCTACTTGGGGTAAGGGTCAGATATAAAGTGCGGCTTACGCCACGACCTCGAGCAGCCCCGCCTCGAGGCACGCCTGTGCCGCGGCAGCGAGGGTAGCAAGTGACAGCTTGCTCCGCGCCGCGATGTCGAGCAGATCGTGTGCACCGTCTGAAAAGTTGAGCACCCAGAGGATTGCCGAGAGATGCTCGGGCGGGAGGTTGGTCCCACGTTCCGGGTAGAGGCCACGCCGCCCGAGGTTGGGCTCGCCGAACGGCTCGAGGTTGCGGTAGGTGCGGTTGTGCTCGAGCGCCTGCAAGACGGTCTCGTAGGCACCCACAGCCTCCTGCATAGCTGGAAACGACACGAAGTCGCGGTTGTCGAGCGAGGTGTGGTACTCCGGGTAGATGCCGTACATCGAGCGCATCAGTGAGCCGACGGGCAAATCGAAGCCCGGCGAGCAGTACTGCCTCTCGTCGCTGCCCGATGGGAAAAAGTCGTGTACCCGGAGGTCTTTGTGACCCGCGAGGGCGTAGAGGGCGGCCCGGTCGGCCTGACTGTTCCCCTGCCGTGAGCGCTTGTAGGTAAAGGGGGCGCTGTCCCCAATGCAGGTCACGACGTAGCCCGCGACAAGCCGCTCTTTAAGGTGCTCGCCGCGCTGCTGCAAGTAGGCGAGGCTGCCGATGGTTTCCGGCAGGAAGACGAAGCGGTAGGTCAGCCGACGCGTTTGCCAGCGGGCCAGCCGCCGGTACAGAAACGCCGCGACCAGCGGGCCGGAGAGTTCGTTGTTGGCCAGCGACGGATGGCAGGTATAGGTCGAGATCAGCACTTCCTGTTCACTCTCGCCCGGTAAAACGGCCTCGCTCAGCGTCAGGGAACCGTCAAAGAGAGCCGTATCGACGACGACTGTGTAATCGCCCTCGGGTAAGGCTTGCCGCTGGCGGTGGGTGAGGCAAAAGCCCCAGCGCGGCGTGTAGTAGCTCGTGACGTAGGGAATGGCGTCGGGCTGCTCGGGCAGGCTGTAGAGGTGCGCCTCGAGCTGCTCCCGCGACAGTGTGCCCCGGTACGGAACCGCGTAGTTGACGAGGTGCAGGGTATTCTCCCGCACGTCGAGGATGCGCTGTCCGTCGGGAGCAACGATATATGCTTCCCTCACGATCCACTCCTGCGGCACTTGCCAGTCGAGCGCCGGGCTACCGCTGGGAATCTCGAGGCGCGTCAGCGGGACGAGTTCCCCCAAGATGTCGTGGCTCTGCCGGACGCCCTCCCCGGTGATCGAGCGCAGGATCGGCCAGAGCCTGTCGAAGTAGTGGGCGATGTCTTCGGGCGTCTCGTTCGACTGGGGAGTGGGCTCGAGCTTTTGTGTCATCTCAGGGATTCTGCGTTTCGGCGATTGTCTTGCCCGCCGGGTTCAGGACGACGGTGTGCGTGGACCCGTCCAGCCCGTTGGCCGCGACGCCGATGGCCTCGAGGGAGGGCGGCACGATGGTGTCGTCGTCGAAGGTATACGTCCAGTGCCGCCTCGGCACCTGAAGGTCGAAGTTGTCCGTGAGGTAGCGCTTGTCGTGCGTTTTGACCGCCAGAAAGGGCTGGGGGCCGAAGGTGTCGACGTTGGCCCTGACGTCGAGCCTCAGGGCCGAGCCGTGACGCTCGAGCGTCACCTCGAGGCGCAGCGGTTCAGCATTCGTGAGTCCCAGGACAGCCCGGGCAGCGTCCTGAGCGCGGCTATGCTGCCACCTGACCTCGGGAAACTCGGCGCTGACCTTCGTGACGTGGGCGTGGACCTGCGCCACGTCGGGGCGCATATCCCGAAAGTCGTGATTGGTAAAGGCCAGAATGGTGGGTAAACCCTTGTCGGCGCGGGCAAAGGCGCGGCGTACTTCGTGCTCGTCCAGCAACCGGAAGCGCGTCCCGACGTTCAGGCAGCGAAAGATCACGCGGCGGCAGTCGCCGGGTACCTGATAGTCGTCGTGCGCCGGGTGATAGGGCGACCAGTCGCTCGGGGCACGACGCCAGTCGCCGAGTCGGCCCCCGGCCACGTCGGCCTGGCGCTCGAGTCGGTCCTCCCCCGGAAACGCCTGATTGGCAAAGTCGAAGGGGATCCACTGCTCCAGAAACCAGTGTGCGTCGGGCCGCTCGGCGTGAAAGCCCGGACGAAACGCGTTGGGGAACCAGGCCCGGTCGATGATGCGCCGCGCCAGGGACTCGAGCAGGTGCGGCGAGCGCAGGTACGACGTGGCGACGATGTGTGCCTCGCCGTAGGTGGACATGGGGTGAAAGTGCCACTGGATGTCGTCGGGTGCGGCGTCCGGCAGGGCGCGGTAGTGGTCGAAGATGTTGTGGTAGCCAATATCGCGCCGCCGGGGATTGACGCTGTAGCCTATATGATCCATGAGAAACCAGCTGTAGATCCAGCCGCCGCCCTGTGGGTCGGCGTAGCGTGCCCGGTACGCAGGGCTCAACATCTCCGCAAGCATCGCGTCGACCTTGTCCCAGGTGTCGTTGTAATTCAGGAGCGCTTCGGACACCGCGAGGCTCGCGACCTCCTCGCGCCCGCCGAGGTCGACTTCCTGCCGCCGGACCCGCGCCAGATTTTCCCGAGTGGCCTCGAGCCGGACGCCCGTGATCTTCTCGAGGCGCTCGAAAGTTGCTGTCAGGGATTCGTAGAGCGGTCCTTCGGTGTCTATGGCGTGGACAATGTAGAGGTTTTTCATGTCTGGACTTTCATACTGTGGATGTTCATACTGCGGACGTTCATGGGGTGACTCCGAATGAGGTCAAGGTGCCAGCGAGCGGACGGCCCGCGCCGGGACGCCGAGGGCGAGGATGTAGGGCTCGAGTGAAGTCGTGACGACGGCTCCGGCCCCGATCACGCAGCCGTCACCGATCTCGACGTTCTGAATCACGACGCTGCCCGTACCGAGGTGGCAGCCGTGCCCGACGCGCACGCCGCCCGAGAGCACCACGCCGGGTGCTATGTGAGCGTGCTGCCCGACCTTGCAGTCGTGCTCCACGATGCTCCCGGTGTTGATTATGCTGTTCGTGCCAACGTCAGCCCCGGTGTTGACCACGCTCCCCGCCAGTACCTGCACGCCGGGAGCGAGCCGAGCCGAGGGCGAGAGAATAGCCTGCGGATGCACGATGGAAGCAAAGGTATAGCCCTTTTCGCGCCACCGTTTGAACAGTGCCCGCCGGGGCGCCGTGCTGAAGGTGCTGCCTAGCCCGTTGACCAAGAGCACCTCAGCGGAGGAGTAGCGCAGGATGGCCTCGTCGCCACCCAGAACCGGCACCCCTGCCACATCGCCCCCCCAGAGCGCCTCGTCCGGGTCGGTCAGACCCAGGGGTACGAGCGTGTCCGGCAGCGCCTCCAAGAGGACGCGGGCGTGACCCCCGCCACCGAGGATGATGCAGGCCTGTTGGGACGCGGACACAGGCTACTCGAGGTCGCTCCAGGTGAGTTCGTGATCGGCCCCCAGCGCCCG
>JBMDWS010000034.1:0-8398 GCA_048594695.1 Truepera sp.
GCTGGCCATCTCCTGCAAAACAGCCAGCGAGGTATTTTCGCGGATGGTCATCTCGCGAATAAGGCCTTGCGTTCCGCGATCCTCCGGTACGTAGGCGATCCCGTAGGCGACGGCCTGTGCCGGGTCCTTGATGCTCACCGCTTGCCCCTCGACCAGAATTTCACCGCTCTGCGCCGGGGTGATGCCGAAGACGACCTGCGCCGTCTCACTGCGCCCCGCCCCAACGAGCCCGGCGAGCCCGACGATCTCACCTGCCCGGAGGGTAAGAGACACGTCCCGCGTGTGAGGTTCGCGGGTTAGGCCACGCAGCTCCAGGACCGCCTCACCTATGTGCGCCTCTTGCTTGGGGTAGAGCGTCTCGAGCTGACGCCCGACCATCATGTTGATGAGGTCGTTCTCGCTTGTTTCGGCGACGGTTTTGGTGCCGATGTACTGCCCGTCGCGCAGGACCGTGACCCGGTCGGCCAGAGCAAAAATCTCGGAGAGCTTGTGCGAGATGTAGACGATTCCGACGCCCCGCTCGCGTAGCCGCCTGGTGATGCGAAAGAGCCCCTCGACGTCGCTCTCGGTCAGAGCGGCGGTGGGTTCATCCATAATCAGCAGCTTGGCGTTAAGTGAGAGCGCCTTGGCGATCTCGATGCGCTGACGATTGCCGACATTCAGGGTCCCAACCTTGCGGCGCACGTCGAGGTCAGGTGCCTCGAGCTCCGCGAGAATCTCCTGAGCCCGGCGGATCATGGTCTCCCAGTCGAGCAGCCGGAGCGGGCCTAGACGGCGGGTCGGCGCGTGACCGATAAAAATGTTTTCGGCAACGGTCAGCTCGGGATAGAGGCTCAGTTCTTGGTGAATCGTATCTATGCCCAGTGCCTGGGCTGCTCTGGGGCTACTCAGCACCGTGGGCTGGCCTTCGAAGTCGAGCTCCCCCTTATCGGGTTTGTGGACTCCGGCGATAACCTTGATAAGCGTCGATTTACCCGCCCCGTTCTCGCCGAGCAACGCGTGCACCTCGCCGGCCCTGACCTCGAAGTCGACACCCCTGAGGGCGTGAACCCCGACAAAACTCTTGTAGATCCCCGACAGCTTGAGCAGGGGAGCTGTAGGACCTTCTCGAGCCGACGCGTCAGCTGTCAACACCTGTGTGGCCTCCTTCAGCCATCTACGACCTCTAGTTGGAAACGCCGTCATCGTAGCATGACCTCACAGAAATTCGCAAGTGTTATCCAGAACGTGTGCGTTTATGTACGGTTTTGGGGCACTACAGCGACAAGGGTATGTTGATAAAGGTGAAGACGCTCAGGCTTTACGAGCCTGAGCGTTTTTGTTGGCGCTTATTGGGCAGCCCCTGTTTGGCGACACAAGCTAGCGGCTGTCGGGATTGTCGGCAAGCAGCAAAAGCATCTGCGCCGACAGGTTGAAGGGGGCCAGCGTATAGTGAAAGTCGCCAAAATCGATCTCATCGTAAGCGTCCCGAACTGCCTGTTCGATCTTACCGCTCGCGTCCCACTTGCCTACCGAGGCAAAAGGAAAGTTGACAAAGTGAAAGGTGATCCCGTGCTCACTCGATTTCGAGATCAGACCTCTTTGTGAGACACCCCCACAAATATCGGGTGCGAGGCGCCTGTAGCTGTCTTCCATAACGACTTGTGACATCGTCGTGGCGACGTGTTGCATGAAATCTGTGTCGAAGACCTCCATGCCCTCGAGTGCCAAGTCTTGGAATGTTTGAAAGGTTAGAGATAGGTAGACCTGAGGCTGACAAGCCAGTGGTGGCGCGTCGAACTCTGGCAAGAACCGCTGATCCCAGATATATCCAGGACCGTTGGGCGTGAATATTTCTCTTACCTGCTTTGTGACAAGCTGAGCGCGCCGCTCGGCTTCAGATTCGTAAACTGGATCACCTGTTAGCTGATACATGTAAAGGTGGTAACGAATAAACTCGACGTATGGGTGCATTAAGCTACGGTCTAATACAGGGAGTCCAGAAGGTTTGTTGTTCCGCTTTCTCCATTTGGCCTCGAAGTCGTTTTGAAGGTAGTCGGTCCAGAAGGCGGCATGTTCACCGTATCGTGGATCAAAAGCTTCATTGGCTTTGAGAGCTGCGGCCACTGAAGCCACAAGGGAATGGGCGAGGATCTCATCCATTTCGTGGTAATCGTCGTTACATAGTGAGCCGCATGGCTGTTGTAGATAGCGCCAATTGCGAAACCCGTCGCCGTTATAGTCGGCGAGCTCGAGCCGGGCCATCTCCATGAGTCTGTCGGCCTCGTCAAGGAAAGTTAGATCACCCGTAACCCGGAGTGCGGTCAGGAGGCTCGTGACATAAAGATTCAGGAATCGACCAATCTCGTACAGGTTACCACTCGTTGCGTTATTTTCGGGGTCATGAAAACCGTCTAGTTCATATGCGCGCTCAAATCCCGCGATCATCCGTGCGTGCCACTCCTGCATCTCTACAGGGAGCTGCTCGGGGCGAAAGTTCGGATCACCGACTAGGCTGTAGGTTCCGACAGGACCAAGGGGAGGGCTAACGCGCGAGATGGCTTGAGAGCTCACGCTAGGGAGGGTGCACGCGCCCAGGAAAACGCTCAAACAGAGGGTTGGGAAAAATCGCATCACCCTATGGTAGTAAGAATTGATGATGGCACCGTGATGGTTTTCTTAACAGTTTTATTTAACCTCAGGCGGTCAGCTCGAGGATCATCCTGGCCCCAGGACAATGTCGCATACCCGGGGCCTAGAATCCAGGGTTCATGGTGCGAGCAGCCTAGCCTATAAGGTAGGCCTCCTATCCTAAGTCCGAGTCGTGCTGCGTTGGTTGACGTTTCCCTCTGGAAAGAAGTAGCATCACAGCAATTCCGAGTTCTCGGCTCGGTTATCTGCGACTTTTGGGGGAAAACAATGAAAAGAGGTTTGTTCTTGGTCCTGCTCCTGCTGGGTTTGCCTGCCTGGGCAGAGACAGAGAGCACTTCGGATCTGAGCGCCATCAAGGTCTATTTGCTCGGGAAGACCGCTGCGCTTGTTCAGGCCACCGAGGCGCTCGAGGCGTCGAGTCGGGCCTATTACGACCTCGCAAAAGGTGAAGCGTTCGATTATCAAGTGCTCTGGTCCGGGCACCAGGCAGAAGTGTCGGAGTTGCTTCTGACGGCGCGGGATGCCTGGACGACCGCCAGCCCGACCTATGAACAGATGGAGGGCATCGTTGCGGGCACGCCCACGCTGGCCCAGTTCGACGTCGATATCGACGCGGGCTCGGCGGCATCTGAAGACCCCGAAAACGCCGTTTCCTTCGACCTTGCGCTGCCCGACGGAACGGTGCTCGAGAAGCCCGGGAACCTCATGGGCGTGACCGAGAGCACCCTCTACGGCACCTTCGCTGAGTTCTCGAGCAGCGTGAAGGCCGACCTGAACGGCGACGGCGCTGTGCAGTTCAGCGATCGGCTACCCGACGCCAACGTACTCCTCGGGGGCGCAGAGAAGCTCGCGGCGACGGCCCGTGAGCTCGAGGCGGCAGCGACGGCCTGGGAGCCCACCGAATCGGACGCCTTTACCGCGCTGATCGTGATGGTGCCGACCATGAACGAGTACTTCGCTTCGTGGCGCGACTCGCGCTTCGTTGCCGGGCAGGGCTCGAGTCAGCGCGACTTCGTGGCGATCTCGAGGCTCGCCGACATTGGTGACATCCTGGGGGGACTACAGATCGTGTTGGAAAGCGTCGAGCCGCAGATCAGGACGGTTGACCCGGCCCAGAGCGAGCAGCTCTCGGTACGCCTCAGCGGTCTCAAAGATTATGTGGGCAAAATTCACGCGCAGGAACAGGCGGGCAAACGCTTTACCCCGGAAGAGGCCGACCTCTTGGGTGTCGAGGCTCAGGACCGGGCCACGGCGATTACTGGGCAGCTTGCGCAGGTTGCGGGGGTGCTCGGGGTGAGCGTTGAAAACTAACGTGCGCCTTTTACAAAACCTCACGCTCACCCTATGTGCGTTCTTTACCCTCTGCCAGGTTTGGGCGGCTTCTCCGGCTCAGCTCGCCGAAACCGTGCGGAGCAGCCTGATGGACGCGCAGCTCGAGCTGATGATCGCACCGGCGCAAGCCGGTACGCCGCTGGGGCGAGCAGAGCAGGCCTACAGCAAGATGGGTCTGGCCCAGTTAGAGCCCACTGCCGATACGCGTGCCCGAGCGGCGTTGGTCGACGCGCGCTCAGCCCTGACCTCGGGCGATGAGGCGGCCTTCGCCGCTGCCCGCGCCCGGCTCTGGACGGCACTTCTGGGCTCGAGCTTCGACCAGACGCTCAAAGCGGTTCAGGCCGGTGACGCGAAGCGTGCGGGTGCCTGGCTGGTGCTGCGTGAATTTCGCCAGGCGACGCGCTTTTCGCGTCCGGGCGCCGACGCGACGCTCGCGCTGCGGCGCTGGCAATCGGGAGAGCTTTCACAAGGCGAGGCTTTGGAAATCGTTCGCGCCGATCTTCTCGATACCTACCAGGCGCGCCTCAGCGAAACGCTCGCGGACATCGAGGCGGCGCGGGCGCAGGACTTCACGGTTCGCGTGGCCGAATCCTCGGCGCTGGCCTCGGGCTACTTTCGCATCCTCGAGCCGAGCTACAGCGAGCAGCGCGGCGTTGAGGCGCTGTCGGCGTTGCAGAAGGCGTTTACAACCGGCAACCTCGAAGCGGTCCACGCGGGTCTCGCGGGCTTTCGCGCTGCGCCTCTAAGCGCTGAAGAGCAGCAGCGCCGCGCCGGGCAGATGCTCCGCTTTTTGTCGCTGGTCCCTATCGAATACAGCCGCGGGATTCGCGGCGGCGAGGTCGCTGTAGATCTCGAGTTGAGCGAGGCCGTGTCGTTTCAGGAGGCTGCGACCGCCGCTTTTGCCGACCTCGAGGGCGAGCTGACAGAGCGCGATCCCGAGGCGACGGCGCGCGCGTCGAACGGGTTTGCCGAGGTCACCGGGATGCTCGAGGCAGCCCGGCAGCGCACGGCGGTCGCGGACCCCGGTGCGCTGCAGGCGTCCGTCGAGGGCCTGACTGGAACGCTTAAGGGTGTGCTGCCAAGCGCCTGGTTAAGGCAAAACAGCGGTGCCGACTTCGATGTGATCGAAGAAGCACTCTCGCAGCTCGAGGCAGCAGTCGCCACGGGCGCTTACGCGCAGGCTGAAGCGTCGCGTATCGAGGCCTACGCGATTTTGGAGAGCGGCCCCGAGGCCAAACTCACCGCCTTTGCGCCGCAGTTCGTGCTGCCCATCGAAAACGCCTTCTGGTACGGGCAGGACCCCAAAGGTCTGGCTTATCTGCTCTCCCGCCACGCGCCCCTTGCCGAGATCCGCGCTACCCGTGCTCATCTGAGCGCCCAGTTGCAAGACGCCGAGGCCGCCATTGGTGGTAGCAAGGCGCCCGGGTCGATTGCCACCAACGCCGCCATCATCGTCTTTCGTGAGGGGCTCGAGGCGGTTTTGATCATGGCTTCGCTTCTGGGTAGCCTCAAGATGGCCTCCATGAAGCGATTTCGCAAACCGCTCTGGGTTGGGGTGTGGAGCGCGCTGGTCGCAAGCGTGGTGACGTTTCTGGTCCTGCGCGGGGCACTCATGGCCTTCGCGCAGTTCGGCGAGAAGCTCGAGGCGGTCGTGTCGCTCGTCGCTATCGGTGTGCTGCTTATCATCACCAACTGGTTTTTCCACGACACCTACTGGACCGACTGGATGGCGGGTTTTCACAAGAAAAAGGCCCGCATCATGGGCGCGAGTGTGGGGCAGTTTGTGGGGCTCGGGTTGCTCGGCTTTACCAGCGTCTACCGTGAAGGTTTCGAAACGGCGCTCTTTTTGCAAGCGCTGGTCCTCGAGGCCGGAACGCTGAGCGTCCTTATTGGGACGGTGCTGGGGCTCGCGGCGACGTTCGCAATCGGCTATATCGTCTTTCAGGTGCAGACCAAGCTGCCCGTCAAGAAGATGCTGATCGTCACGGCGGTAATGCTGGGCGCCGTCCTGCTGGTCATGGTCGGGAACACTGCCCACGCGCTCCAGGTAGTGGGCTGGCTGCCGACGCATCCGCTGCGCTTTGTCGAGTTCCCATACTGGGTGGGGCTCTGGTTCGGCTTTTATGCGACCTGGGAAGGGCTGATCTTGCAGGCCCTTTCGGCGGTGTTCGTGGGAGGCTCTTACTTCCTGGCAGAGCGGATCAAGGGGCAGAAGAGGCGCGCCCCGAGAAGCGGCAGACCCATGAGCGAGGCGCCCTTGCGGCCCGCGTCCGAGCGCTCATAGATCTTTTGAGCGTGAGCGCTACGCTCGACTTACTGTAAAGCCCTAATTATGATGGACCTCGAGTTCCATTCGGAGGTACCGCCATGGCGTTGGGGACAAAGGTTAAAAAGATTGTCCGAGCTTTACTTCTCACCGTGCAGGATTTTGTGTGTAAGGAGGTTCTTGTCCTTGGCGATTCGCATACGCGTGTATTTGATATAGCGCGCTTGCGCCTTCGCTTATGGCGGTATCGCTTGCGCGTGGTTAGAGTAAACGGCGCTACTGCTTCGGGACTGGAGAACCCTAACTCCAAAACGCAGGCTTTTCAAAAGTTTGAGGCAGCATTGGAAAAGACGCGTGCTGATCGCGTTATCGTTATGCTCGGTGAGGTTGATGCGGGTTTTGTCATCTGGTACCGTGCTACGAAGCAGGGCATTCCGGTTACCAAGTCGTTGGAACAGACGTTAAAGACCTACGGCGCTTTCCTAAAATCTATTCAGGTGAGAGGTTTGAGGCCCGTCTGCATCAGTGCGCCACTTCCCACCATTGAAGATGATAATAGTTGGGGTGAAGTCGCTAACTTGCGCCGGAGCGTGACCGCAACTCAGAGGCAGCGGACCGAACTTACGCTCAGTTTGAACCAGAAAATGGCTGCATTTTGCCATGCGGAAGGTATCGCCCACCTTTCGTTTGATGACGCTTCTTTAGGGCGCGATGGACTCGTTAAACCTACATTGCTGAACCGCAATCGTCTCGACCATCACTACAACAAACGGGCTTATGTAAACCTCTTGGCCTCACCGGTTGTTAAAACGTTGAGGCAGGAGTAAGGTCTGCCAGACTGAGGCCTTCTACATTCAATTGCGATATCACTTGGCAGTTCTCTACCCGACTTGCGTCGAGTTCTTATGCGAAGTGCTATGTTTCTCGCAAGGCCCAAGCCGCGAATCTGAGAGAAGTACTTTAGTGAAGCAGGCGATTTTCAAGCGCACCTCCGCCAAATTCTGACGTACCATACTCCTCTTACACATTGTGTGTATACTTGGATACCATGGCGAAATGGTTTCTCATATTGCTCTTTTCGACAAGTGTCGCTTACGGGCAGTCGCCTGGATCCTATCTCGACCGCGACGCAGACGGTTACCCGGATGTGGCCGAGCTGTGGAGTGCCGCCGAGAGGGGGAGTTTTCTCGAGTGGTTCGCGGCCATCGCCGAAGCGCAGTACACCGTGCCCGCGCCCGACTGGACCGAGCGCGACTGCTCGGGGTTGTTGCGCTACGCGTTCGTCGAGGCGCTCAGACCCAAAGGGGGGGCATGGTTTGCCAAGTTTCCCTACCTGTCGCCACCCGACCTACCCCCACTCGCTCGCTACCCGCTCCCCCGTATCAGCCGCAGCGTCTTTCGCAACACGCCCGGACCCTACCGTGAAGACGATGTGGCGCAGGGGCGGCTCGTCGGGATGGTCAATGCCGAACATCTGATGCGCTACTCGAGCACGTTCCTGGGGAGGTTTGAGCGCGACGCGGTGCGGGGCGACCTCCTCTTTTTCGCGCACCCACTAGCGGACGGCTCCGCGTTTCACAGCATGGTCTATCTCGGCGGGGGCCGCGTCGTCTATCACACGGGCCTGAGCCCGGAGGACGGCGGCGAGGTACGGTTGCTGAGTCTCGACACGCTCCGCCGCCATCCCGACCCGTCGTGGCGTCCGGACCCGGACAATCCCTACTTTCTCGGGTTTTATCGCTGGAATATCGCCCTGTAGGGCAAGGATTGCTCTATGATGCAGGCTCACTATCGCCTCGAGGAGTCGCTATGCGCGCACGGTTACTGATCCCCCTGCTGCTCCTGTTTCTGGGCCTGACGAGCGCCCGGCAGGAGGACGCGATGTGGCTCTACGGTGGCGGAGTGTTCTCCCCGAACGTGTCGGTGACGCTGGGTGCCTACCTGAGCCCGGGCCGTGAGGGGACGATCACGCTTTACCGTATCGGCAATCCGGAACGAGTCGTGGCGCTCGGGGGTCCGGCGAACTTCGCGGGAACGGGGCAGCTCGAGCTGAGCTTTCAGGCACAAAAGACCGTGCGGGTCGGAAAAGACCAGTACGACGCCGAGGCGACCTTTGGGCCGTTGCCGACGGGGATGTACCTGGCACAGCTGGCAAGCGGTTCCCAAAAG
>JBMDWS010000340.1:0-5084 GCA_048594695.1 Truepera sp.
CAGCATGAAAATCACGACGCGCCCGTTCGGCTTCAGCGCCCAGGCCGCAGCCTGCAGAACTTCGTGGAGCGGGTCCATGTCCTGGATGCTAAGCATGAAGACCGCGATGTCGGCGCTCTCCGGCTTGATTTCGGGCAGCTCACGGAGCTTGCGTACGTCGCCCATGATGAACTGCGCGTCGTGCTTGCGCTTGCCCTCGTCGGCGTGGTGCTTGCGGGCCAGCTGCACGAGGGTCCGGCTGCCGTCCACGCCCTGATAGCGTGCGCCCCGTTTCAGAACGTGCGGAGCCAGCACACCCTGACCACAGCCGAGGTCGAGCAGCAGCTCGCCCGCTTGCGGATCCGCGAGGTCCATGACGGTGGGGATGGCAACCGCGCGGTGATAGAGGCTGCCGCGCTTGCCGACCCAGCCGTTGTACCACTTCGCCACGGGGTCCCAGTGGGTCTGGCGCTGGAGTTTCAGGGGGGATTTTTTGGGGGACGTCACAACAAACCTCGCAAGTAGCCTGGCGTGTCAGCGTATCACGAAGGACCGCTACGCCGAGTCGCTGCGCCCCGTTGCCCGGTTAAACTGAAACGGGGCGTCACGTACGCCCAGGGAGTCACCATGAACCGCGTATTGCTACTTTTGATCCTTGTTCTGCTGCCCTTCGCGTCGGCCCGTGACGGGGCGTATGTGGGCCTGCGCCTCGCCGCAGCGTCTAAGCTTTATCCGTCCGACGCGCCGCTTACGGTGGGCGTGCAGGCAGGCTTGCCGCTGACCGATACGCTCGAGGTCCGGGCGGCTCTGGAGTCGGGGCTTCTCAATTCGGTGATCTCGAGCGACGCGCTCTACATCCAACCCCTCGCGGACGGGCTGCGCGGCTATGTGGGCGCGGGCCCCGAGTACGCGAGCTTTTCAGTCGGGGGAGCGCAGGGCAGCACGGCGGGCTTCGGCTTTCACCTGACAGCGGGGCTCGAGGCCACGGACGTGGTCGGGGTGTTCGCCGAGGTGCAGCCCGCGCTCGTCTTTTCGACGGCCGCGCTGTGGGTCCGGCTCAGCGCGGGCGTGAATTACCGTTTTGACTGATTTTGGCTCGCTGCGGAGCGAAGTGCTCTTTATCGGCGGGCGCTCGGGGGTCGGCAAGAGCAGTGTTGCGTTTGAGCTTCACTGGCTTCTCTCGGAGAGACGCATTCAGCACGCCGTTATCGAAGGCGACAACCTCGACCTCGCTTACCCGGCACCCTGGGAACACGGCCTCGCCGAGCGCAACCTGCAGGCCATGTGGCAGCACTACCGCGATCTCGGCTACCGCCGCCTGATTTATACCAACACTGTCAGCGTGCTCGAGACCGCGAAGCTGGCTGCGGCGATGGGCGACGACCCGCTGATACGGGCCGTGCTGCTCCGCGCGACCGATCCCAGCGCCCAGGTTCGGCTCGAGGCGCGTGAAACCGAAACGTCCCTCGAGGCGCACCTGGGGCGCAGCCGCCAGCGTGCGCTGGAACTCGACCGTGACGCGCCCCCTTGGGTTCGGCGGATCGATACGGACGGCAAAAGCATCGTCGAGGTCGCTGCTGAGGTGTTGGCCCTCCTCGACTGGACCGCCGAGTAACCACCGCCAGTAACGAAACATTTTACGTTCCTCACGCAAAAAACCTCACGCACGCGCAATAGTTCGGCCGATTTTGCCCGATTCGGGGCTTGACAAACTCGCAAGGTGCCGTCTAAGCTCATGGTGCCTATCAGGGGCAACCTCACAGGAAGGATGGCGCAATGAAATTTAGCAACCCTAGCACCACGCTTAGCGTCATTCACACCTTCCGTCTGGCTCGTGCGCTCGGTGACGCCGACGTGCCTGCACGGGAGAGGTCTGCCTTGTAACTGCCTGAATCAACCTGTAGGCCGTGGGAGACCGAAACCGGAACCCCACGGCTTTTTTATGCTCTCTCACCTCGGAGCAAGCCGTGCGGTACGCGAGAGGGAACTGCAAAGGGTGGGATGATGGCAATAGGAACAGGTCACGTCGGTGGGTTTTTGGTCGCATGGGGTCGCACGGGTTTTCTCTCGCTCGAGGGTCGAAAGCGTCTCACGTCCGATCGCTATACCTTAAAAAATAAGGTAAACTATGGGCGTTCACGCTACCCTGAAACCCTTCGCCCACTCCCCTTCATGCGCTGGCTCGCCACCCTCGTTCTTTACAAACCGGGAGCACTACGATGATTCCTCTGGCACGTTACAGCAACCTCTTAGGCAAATACCTGCGGCCCCAGTGGCGCAAGGCGCTCCTGATGGCGGTCTTGCTGCTGACAAGTATCGGCCTGCAGCTCGTGGTGCCGCAGATTCTGCGCGTCTTTATCGACACGGCCCAGTCTGGCGAAGGCCTCGACGTACTTATCCGCTCGGCGCTGGTGTTTCTGGCGGTCGCGTTCGCTACACAGCTCTTAAGCGCTGCCGCGACCTATTTTGCTGCCGACGTGGGCTGGACCGCGACCAACGCCATACGCGAGGATCTGGCGGCGCACACGCTCGCACTCGATATGAGTTTTCACACCTCGCGTACGCCCGGCGAACTTATCGAGCGCATCGACGGGGACGTGACTTCGCTGTCGAACTTCTTCTCGCAGTTCTCGGTGCGGGTGCTGGGCGGAGCGCTCATGCTCGCCGGGATTCTGGTCATCCTGTGGCTCGAGAACGTCTGGGTGGGTCTGGCCCTGACGCTTTTCACCGCCGTGGTCTTCGTGGCGCTCTTTATGACCCGCAACATCGCCGTGGCCGCGACCAAGGACGAGCGCGAGGCGAGCGCGCAGCTCTTCGGTTATGTCGAGGAGCGTCTGGCGGGGCTCGACGACCTGCGCGCCAACGGTGGCGGTGACTACGCCATGCAGAGTTTTACCCGCGTTGCCCGCGAGTATTTTTTTCGGGGTCGCCGCGCCTGGATGCGGCGCTCGTCGATCTGGATGCTCTCTTACGGGCTCTTTACGGTCGGTGACCTCATCACGCTCGGGGCCGCCATCTACCTCTACCTGCAGGGTAGCATCACGCTGGGGACGGCTTACCTTTTCTTCCAGTACATGCTCATGCTCGAGGCGCCCATTGAACAGATCACCCAGCAGATGCAGGAATTGCAAAAAGCCGGGGCGGGGATCGGGCGCATCGACGAACTCTTCGCCATGACGAGCGAGCTGCCCGAGGGCAAAGGCGACACGCTGCCCGGCTGCGCGCTCCCGCTGCATTTTGCTGGTGTGGGCTTCGCCTATGGAGACAAACGGATTCTGGACGATGTGACCTTCCGTATGCAGGCGGGCAAGGTGCTCGGGCTGCTGGGCCGAACGGGGAGCGGCAAGACCACCCTGACGCGGCTGATTTTTCGCCTCTACGATCCGACCTCGGGGAGCGTGCGGCTGGCTGGCTGCGACACCCGCGACGTTACCGCCGAATCGCTCCGCAGCCGTGTGGGTATGGTCACGCAGGAGGTACAGCTGTTTCACGCTTCGGTGCGCGACAATCTGACTTTCTTCGGTCGCGATGTGCCCGACGCACGCATCGAAGAGGTGCTGCGCGAACTGGGGCTGGGGAGTTGGCTGGACGGGCTCCCGAATGGCCTCGATACGGTTTTGGCCTCGAGTGGGGGCGGTCTCTCGGCGGGGCAGGCGCAGCTTTTGGCCTTTGCCCGCGTCTTTCTTAAAGACCCCGGCCTGGTCATTTTGGATGAGCCCTCCTCGCGCCTCGACCCGGCAACCGAGCAGCTTCTGGAGCGCGCGGTCGACAAGCTGCTGGCGGGCCGCACCGCGATCATCATCGCGCACCGCCTCGAGACCGTGCGCCGGGCCGACGACATCCTCATCCTGCGCGACGGGCGGATTCTGGAGCACGGGGAGCGCGTGGCGCTGCTGCGCGATCCGAACTCGAGCTTTTCTCGCCTCCTCCGGGCCGGAGGTCACGGCGACGCCGGGGCCGACCTGGACGCTGCACTGGGGGAATCCCTGAACGAAGCGCTGGAGGAGCGGGTATGAGCAAGCTGCGCCTCGAGACCGCGCGGCTCGTCATCCGCGATTTTCGCGAGAGCGACTGGCCCGACGTAGTTCGGCGTACGAGCTCACCGGTGGTAACGCGCTACCTGAGCTGGGACTGCGCCAGAGACGCCGATAAAGAGACGGTCCTCGCCTGGATCCGCGAGCAGCGTACCTTCGACCTCTCGGTGCGTGACCGTTACCTCGAGTTCGCCGTGATGCTGGAGGGGCGCAATATCGGTGATGTGGGCTTTCGGCGCTCGGGCCACACGCCGGATTTGGCCGAAGTGGGCTGGATTTTCGAGGAGGCGGTTCAGGGGCAGGGTTACGCCACCGAGGCCGCTGCTGCGCTTATCGACTGGGTCTTTTGCCACCTCCGGGTGCGCCGCGTCATCGCCGTGTGCGACGCTCGTAACGAAGCCTCGTACCGCCTCATGGAACGGCTCGGGCTGCGCCGCGAAGCGCACCACAAAAAGAGCCGCCTGCTTAAAGGGGTGTGGATCGATGAACTGATCTACGCTGTGCTCGAGGAAGAGTGGACGCGCCGCGAGGCTCCGGCCTACCGCGTGCTCGAGCCCTTTACCCCGAGCTCCGAACACGAAAAAGATAAGGATTTTGCATGACCACGCAAGCGCAAACCCCCAAAATCTGGCCTACGGGGCGCTACATGCGCCACATCTTCAGCTACAAGCCCGGATTTTTCGCTCTCAACTTGCTGCTCTGGGGGATCGTTCACACGCTCCCAGCGCTTTTTCCCATCCTCATCGCGCAGCTTCTGGATGCGCTCTCGGGCAAGGCGGCCTTCGGCTGGAACGCCTGGACTTTTCTGGGCCTCCTGACCGTTCTGAACCTCGGTCGCATCGGCATCTTTATCCCGGCGATCTATACCTGGACGACGCTGTGGCTCGAGCTGGGCCTGTTCCTGCGCCAGAACCTCATCGCGTATATCACCCGCGCTCCCGGTTCACGGGTGTTGCCGGACTCGCCTTCCGAAGCGGTCAGCCGCTTTCGCGACGACGTGGACGAGGTCATGCTGTACGTCGAGGGCTATGTGGACGGCGGCGGCCTGGTGCTCTCGGCGTTCGTGGCGCT
>JBMDWS010000341.1:0-1554 GCA_048594695.1 Truepera sp.
GACGAGGCGATCAAGACGCTCTACGACGAGCTTCCGGCTCCCGGTGAAGCGCGGCTCTTTACCCGCGCCATCGCCGAGGCCAAGCGTTTTGGGCTCGAGCCCCGCAGCGTCCCGGCGACCGACCGCGAAGGTGAGCGGCTGCGCGAGGTCTTCGCGGCCTACGAACGGCTCAAGGGCGACCGCTGGGACTACGACGACTTTCGCCGGGAGGCCTTTATCCTGGCTAGTACCGGGGACTACACGCTCGAGGCTGATCTGATCGTCGTGGACGGCTTTCGGGAGTTGGGGCCGCTCGAGCTGTCGCTCTTCGAGGCGCTGGGGCGGCGGGCCGAGGTTCAGCTTGCACTGCCCGAAACGCCACCCGGACTGAGGGCGACTGAGACGTTGTCCGCCGCGCCGCACAGCACCGCGACGGTCTACCGGGCACCGAACCCGGTATCCGAGGCGCGCTGGGTGCTGCGCGCCCTCAAGCGCGACCTCGCGGAGGGTGCCGACCCGCTGTCGTGTGCTGTCATCCTACCTGAGCGCGACGTTCGCGCTTTTGCTGTACTGGCCGACGAGTACGGCGTCCCGCTGATGGACGAGACGCCGCGTTCGCTCGCCGAGAGTCCGGGTGGGCGGCTGCTCCTGGACCTTCTCGAGTTGCCCGACTACCCCACGCCCTCGCGCCTCCTGGCGATCCCCGAACTCGTGCCGCTCGCCAACTTAGCCCTCAAGCGCACGCTCGCCGGGCGCGAAGCCCTCAGCCTGCTGGCCCGCGAGGTGGGGTTGGAGCGGCCCCTGTCCCTGTGGCTGGGACGGCTCGAGACCCCGCAGGACGAACTCGCCTGGGCACGTGAACTCCTCGACAGCCTGCCTGAACTGACGAAGCGCCCGCCGGAGCGCGGCTGGGACCGATTCAAGGAGCACGCCCTCGAGCGGGCCAAAGAGGCGGCGCAGCTCGCGCACGGGGCACAGTTCCGGGCATGGTGGGGAGCGCTGTTGCAGGAGACGGCGCTGTTCGAGCGGCCTCAGGGTGGGGTGGCGCTCCTGACGCCCAACCTCGCGTCGGGGCGACGCTTTCGGCGGGTCTACCTGATGCGGGCGCTCGAGGGTGCTTACGGGGCGGGCGAGGGCGAAGATTACTTCATCCCCGAGGAGGCGCGGCGCGAGCTGCCCGAGGTCTACGAACGCTTCGGTCTACCCAAGCGCTTTCAGGGCCGCGATGCGCTGATTCTGCACGAACTCCGCACCCGCGCCGACGAGGTCGTTGTCACCTATCCCGAAGCCGATCAGGGTGGGCCAAGAGTGCCGGAACCGCTGCTGACGGCGGGCGCGCTGCCGCTGCCCCTGCTGCCCGCTGGGAGCCTTCTGGAAGCGGGAGACCGTCAGCGCTTTACGCCCACCCTCACGCCGGTCACACGCCGCCGCGCTAGCGTCCGGGCGCTCGCCCGCTTCGACCGCTGCGCCTTTCGCTTTTGGGCCGAGCGCTTTACCGAGTTTGAGGGCGCGTGGTGGCGAGAGCTGGTGGGTGAGTTGCGGCATTTGGGGCGGCTCAACGGGGCGCGGCTGGCG
>JBMDWS010000342.1:0-4774 GCA_048594695.1 Truepera sp.
TTTGGCGTAGCGCCAGCGGTGCAGGCTCTGCCAGACGGGTGCGGCAAACCCGAGATGGGCCGCAACGCCGAGCATGTCGGGCACAGCCCGTTCGGGCGTCTCTAGCCAGCGTTCTGAAAACGTGGGACCGGCGTGCAGGACAAGGATAGTTTCGGTTTCCTGTGCGCGTTTGCTGCTGTCGCAGGCCAGCCAGGCGAGCGGGTGATCGTCGGTAAACTGCACCCCGCGCCACGTTGGCGGCGGTGCGGAATAACCAGCCATAAGGGCCAAACAGGGGGCAAAGGTCACGTCGGCGAGCGCATTGCGTGTCGGGAGGTCCAGCGCATCCCCTGCCAGCTCGAGCGCCTGCGGGGCGGGTAAACTCGAGAGAACACGTTTGGCATTTGCCTGCGAACCGTCTTCAAGCGTCAGTGTCCAGCCTGCGTCGCGCCGCGTAAGGCCGACGACCCGGCTCGAGCGGGCGATCTCGGTGCCTTCGCCGAGCGCCCTGCCGACGCCACTCATGCCGTCGCTGAAAATGTAGCGTGGGTGCCCGCTCTCAGGAGGCTCGAGTCTACCGTCACGAAATGTGGCGAAGCCGTCGCTCCAGACGTGAACGAGACCCGCTTCTTGCCAGGCTTCGACCTGCGCCCTGAACCGGTCGTCACGAACTGTAAAGTACTGTGCGCCGTGGTCGACCCTGTGCCCCTCCAGGCGGCGGGTTGCCGAGCGCCCACCGAGGCCCCGGCTCTTCTCGAGCACCCGAACCCTCAGCCCAGCCTGGACCAGGGTTCGCGCCGCCCGCAGGCCCGCAACGCCTGCACCGATGACGACCACGTTGGTTTCGCTCTGGCTATCTGGTGTGTCGCGCTCCATCACGTCTTCCCCTCGCCTCCTTGTATCGTCCAGCGTCATGCCCAGGGCACGGCGAGACCCAGCTCGCTGGCGAGGGTCTCGAGCACCCTTTGGTGCTCCGCGCCTAAAGGTATGCCTTCTTCCCGGTAGCGCCGCTCCCGTTCGGCCTCGACGCCTCCGGGCAGATAAGCCGCGTCGAAGCCGGGAAGCGGTGTGAGCCCCCGCACGGTCCGAACATAGGTGTCCATCTCCCGCTTGAAAGCTTCAGGCTCGGCAAAAAGCGAGATCTTGAAGGCGATGACCAGTGAACCCTGATTGGCACCTTCGTAGCGCTTCGTGCTGCGCGCTTTCTCGACGGGCAACCCGGCCAGGAGGCCACCCCACGCCTGACACACTTCGCCCATCCCGATGGCTCGCAGGACCAGCCCCGGCGCTTTGCGGGCGATCTCGCCGCGGTAGGGTGAGTCGTCATAAAGGTCGTGCATCGTGCCGAAGTCGAGGACCAGCGGATCTTCCTCATGGGTCGGGGCGCTGAAGGACATGGGGGAGCCGCCCGCCGCGTGATAGAGCGGGTCGCCGGGCGAGAGGTCGAGCTGCACGCCGGAGGTCACGAAAGCGAGCATGTCGTGCCCGAGCGTGAGCCTCGAGTACAGACCTGCTGCGCCGAAGTGACCGTGATTACGGGTCAGCAAGACACCTATATTGTTCTGCTCGACCTTTTCGATAAGTTTCCGGGTGCCCTCGTAAGCTGGAAAATAACCGAGGCCGCCATCACCGTCGACGAGGAGGCTGGCTGGCGTTTCCTGCACAGTGCGGGATTCGGGCTGGGCGTTGAGAAGACCATCCCGCATGAGGCGGGCGTAGGTGGCGACCTGCCGGGTGCCGTGACTGAAGACGCCGCGCAGGTCGTTGTCGGTCAGGAGCTGCGCGAGCAGAGTGGCCTTTTTCTCAGGCAGCCCGACCGTTTGAGCAGCGCGGGTGACGAAGGCGTGCAGGTCGCCTTGCGAGACCCGCAGGGTGGTTTCAGGGGGGTGATTCACGGGCGCTCCTTAGGCTTCGGTCACGGGATGCAGGACACAACTTCTGGAGCTTAGCACCGCCCCCACACCGCGTTTGGCGGTGCAGCCTACGCTGGTAGATTGGCCGAACAGACTCGAGGCACAAACTTCAGAGCATAAAAAAAGCGCGCTGGTGAGCGCGTTTGATTTTTTTAGTTTACACCCGTATGCGCTATTCGTCAAGACTATCCGCCGAAGGTCTCGCAAAAGTAGGGAAAAGGCCGCAAAAGTCGCTGCTCAAGCCCACCGACCCGCCCCAAGGTACTACGTGAGAAGTACCGTAAATAATGATCTCGCGCCGTGCCCGTGCCGAGGCTCACGCCCTCAAGTTCATAAACCAAAGATGTAAAGGTTGCTCGACATGAAGCTTACAAATGCCGTGCTAGCCTGTGAAAATGCCGCGTAGCAGCAGGCTGACGTTTGACCGGGGGACGCTCATCTTGCACCCGCCGCCCAAGGGACGGCGCTGGCTCGAGTTTGCGACCTGGGACGACCGTATCGAGAAGTTTCGTTTACCAGCGCACCACTACCGCGCGTTTCTGGAGGCTATCCGGGGTGAGGGTGTCGAGATCACCGACAAGGCCCGGGCGTTTGGTGAGTTGACGCTTGAGGCAGGTCTCGAGCTGCCCCCCTTTCCCCATCAGCAGGAAGCGCTCGCGGCCTGGCAGCGTGCGGGGCGGCGCGGCGTGGTGGTCCTGCCGACGGGCGCGGGTAAGACCTATCTGGCGCAGCTCGCCATGCAGAAGACGCCCCGCGACACGCTGGTGCTCGTACCGACCCTCGACCTCATGCACCAGTGGTACGCGCACCTGACAGCGGCTTTTCCGGGCGCCGAGGTCGGGCTGCTGGGCGGCGGCTCCCGGGACCGGACACCCATTCTCGTCTCTACCTACGACAGCGCCGCCATCCACGCCGAGACGCTCGGCAACCGCTACGGCCTGCTGGTCTTCGACGAGTGCCACCACCTGCCGAGTGAGTTCTACCGGGTGATCGCGGAGTATTCGCTCGCACCCTATCGCCTCGGGCTCTCGGCAACGCCGGAACGGAGCGACGGCAGGCACGATACCCTGGACGCGCTGGTCGGCCCCATCGTCTACCGCAAGACACCTGCAGACCTCGCAGGTGGGGCGCTCGCCGAGCACCGCGTGGTGCAGCTGCGCGTCAAGCTCTCGGACGAGGAGCGTAAACGCTACGACGCCTGTATCGAGCGGCGCAACGCCTTTCTCGGAAAGCGCAATATCCGGCTGGGTTCGCTCGCGGGCTGGAGCCGGTTCGTGCGGGAGAGCGCCCGCTCGCAGGAGGGGCGCGCCGCCATGCTCGCGCACCGCGAGGCGCGTCTCCTCGCTTTTGGCACTGAAGGCAAGTTGCGGGTGCTCACAGACCTTCTGGCCAAACACCACCCCGACCGCACGCTCGTCTTCACCGATGACAACGCGACGGTCTACCGCATCTCGCAGGACTTCTTGCTCCCGGCCATCACCCATCAGACCAAGGTCAAGGAGCGGCACGATACCCTGACACGCTTTCGGTCGGGCGAGTATCCGGTGCTGGTCACATCGAAAGTCTTGAACGAAGGCGTGGACGTGCCGGAGGCCAAGGTGGCCGTCGTCCTATCGGGTACAGGCTCGAGCCGGGAATACGTGCAGCGCCTCGGGCGGATTCTGCGGCGCGGTGAGGGCAAGCTCGCGCTCCTTTATGAGGTCATCGCCGAAGATACCAGCGAGGAGGGTGTGTCGCGGCGGCGGCGTGAAAACCCTGCGGCTGCCGACGTTCAGCGCACGGTCAAAGAGCCGCAAAGCCGCCTGTTCGCGCCCATCGCCGACAACGATTCGCTCGGCCTCGACGACCTCTGATGCTGCCGTCCGAACTGCTGATCTTTCGCTACACCGGGGAGGAGCTCTCACCCAAACGCCTCAAGGCCGACCGGACGACCCTGGAGACGGCGCAGGACATCATCGGCCTGTTCGAGGCACACCGGGGTGAACGGCGGGGCGACCTCGACGAGCAGCTTTCGGTGCTCGAGGGTGAGGAGACCGATTACCGCATCAAACGCGGTCTGGCGCACTTGCTGCGGAGCGGCTTCAGTACCTTCGAGACCAAGAGCCCGCTCGAGCCGCTCGTTCTGCGCGAGCGCCTTTTCGGCATGGCTGCAAAGGCCGTGCCGAGCCCGCAGGCAGCGCGGGCAACAACCGAACGCCTTGCGGGGAAGCTCAGCCTCGAGCTCGGGCGCGAGGTGCATCCCGAGGAGATAAGAAACGGCCTCTACGCCGACCTTGCCGAAAATCAGCGCCTCACCCTTTTCGACGCGCCGACGCCCCAGGCCCTTATCGACCGCTACAACCTCTCGCAGGTCCAGGGTGTTCTTTACCGTGCCAAACACGTCACGATCAACGCGCACCGCAACGACCCCGGCGAGTACAAGCTGCTGTTTCGCTACCTCAAGCTCTTCGGCCTGATGAGCTACATCGAGGGCGACCCGGATCACGGCTTTACCATAACCGTGGACGGCCCGGCCAGTCTTTTTGGCGGCAGCACGCGCTACGGTCTGGCGCTCGCCAAGCTCCTGCCCGCCCTGCTGCACGTTACACGTTGGAGCCTCGAGGCCGACCTCGTACCGCGCACTCTCTACGACGGCACCACGACCCCAGCGCGCTTCACCCTCGAGTCGGGCTGTGGTCTCGTCTCGCACTACCCACCGGGCAAGACGTACGACAGCATGGTGGAGCGCTCGTTCGCCGAACGCTGGGATAAGTCGGGCAGCGAGTGGCGACTCGAGCGTGAAGTGGACCTAGTCTCGATACCGGGGTCGGTGATGGTACCGGACTTTCGCCTCGTCCACCCGGACGGGCGCTCGTATTTGCTCGAGATCGTCGGCTACTGGC
>JBMDWS010000343.1:0-11243 GCA_048594695.1 Truepera sp.
CGGCCACGCCCTGCCAGTCCCCGAAAAGCCGCTCGGCGAGGGCTTTGACCTCAGCCCAGCGCACACCCCCGGCGATACTCAGGATGGCCCCTTCAGGACCGAGACGGCGCGCCGCGTCCTGCCGCACGCTCTCAGCTGTAAGCGCCTTCAGATCGGCCTCCTCGCCGTAGGCGCTGCGCCCGTGGGTCGACCTGAAATAGGCCTTGGCCAGCGCGATAAAGAGGCGCTGGGTGGGGCTATCGTCGAGGGAGGCGAGTTCCTGAAGAGCTACGGTACGCGACAGCTCGAACTCGGCGTCATCCAGGTGCGGTCGGCGCACGATGTCGGCGTAGAGTGTGAGGGCTTCCGGCAGGGCGTCGGCCAGCAGCGACCCCGCGAAAATGGTGCTTTCGCCTCCGGCCCCGCCGCCCCGCCGTACCCCGAGCGCGTCGAGATCATCACTCAGCGTTCTCGAGTCGCGCTCTCCGGCTCCACGGTAGAGCCATTCGGCAAGGACTGTCGCACTACCCGAAGCACCTTCGGGGTCGGTGGTTGCTCCGAAGGGCAGAAGCAGATCGAAACTCACCGACGGGAGCCACGCCATCTCCTGCACGACCAGGGTCAGTCCGTTCGCAAACCTATGCGTATGAATAAGCGGATTCATGAGCGCCAGTATAGCCCCGGCCCTCTGCAAACGTCGTCGTGGCGTCGTTGGAGGAGGTCCTTTGCACCTCCGGGGAAAACAGCCTAGCCGCGCCGCAGGCCGACGATAAGCCCTGGAATAAAGGCCCCGGCAAACGGCAGGTTGAGCGTGAGCAGACGAACAAGGTCTTGCCAGAGCGCCTCGAGCGAATCGGGTTTGAGTAGCGGATCGACGCTCCGCTGAATCTGCAGCCAGTTCACCTCGACGAGGCCATAGTAGGCCAGAAGCTGAATCGCGATGAAAAAGAGCCCTAGAGCGATCGCGGTGAACTTACCGATCTTCTTGAGCGCGTAGCCTGCTGCAAACCCCGCGAGCGCGCCGAAAGTCAGTTGCCCCAGGACAGGCGCGAGGGTTTCTATATCGGGCAGTTTAGGACTAGGCTGGGCCACGCGAGTGAGTCTAACATAGCCCCTTAAGGCAGGGCTAAGTCGGCGATGAGGGCACAGTGATCCGAACTTGTCTGGCAGTCAAGGGCCGCCGAGTACGGCTCTAATTCTTTTAGCCATACATAGTCGATCCGCGCGAGCGGTGGCACGGGTACGCCACGGTAGTGCTTCTGCACAGGATAAGAAAACCCGAATCCCGCTTGCGTACGTCTGTAGGCGTCCGTCATCGACGCGGCAAGTCTACGGTAACTCGGCTCGTTATCACTTAGGTTGAAGTCACCCAAGACCACGAGGGGTCCGTCCCCCGCAACGTCGGCTAGCAAAAGATCCATTTGGTGCTCACGCTGGTCCGGATGAAAGTTTCGCAAGCGCGGGGCGCCACGACTATCTTCCTTGAAGGGGACATTTAGGTGCACGTTGATGAGCGTCACACGCTTTCCAGAAACCCTGACCTGCACATGCTGACCTCGATACGCGTCGTGGGTGCTCGCCTGGTCGATGGGAAAACGGCTCAAAATTCCTAAACCGTCCCCACTCCCGGTGGGAGCAGGCTCGAGTACCCGGTAGGGATAAGCCTCCGACAGTGAAGCGTGTGCCATCGCCGCGACGGGAAAACTGAGTTCCTGCAGCGCCACGATATCCGCGTCATGGCGCAAGATCACGTCGCGGACAGCCTCGAGCTGCTCATTCGATTTGCGGTGATTGAACGTCATAACCCGCAGGGGCTCGCCTTCGGGGAACCGAACGCCTACTCGGGGCAAAAGGCGTTCGCCGAAGTTTAGGGCAAAAAGAAGCACCACCGTGCCAAGACACGCAAGATAAAGTCCGCGCCTGACCCAAAATGCCAAGGGCAGCAGTACAACCAAGGGCAGAAAGAGAAAGGGCGCGACGATATTAGGTAGCGCCACCCACCAAACGATGACGCCAAGGTGCCAAACTGACAACAACACCAACAGTCCCAGCGTGTAGGTAAGGGTTCCCCAAACGATGACTTTGCGCGTCAAGGCTGGGTGTTCCAGGACACAGCGCTGAACTCGTCACTCAACTCGTCGAGAAGCTTGCAGGCCTTATCCATTTAATTCACCTTAATAAGCAAATCTTAAGGACGGCTTAAGACTGCCAGACGGCGTGACCGGACTGTGTCACGTGGCTAGGCTCTTGTCCGAACGATAAAGAGCCCCGTACACCCTAGCCTTGTGAGCCTGAATACTCGAGTGTTACGCTCACGTATGGTTGACGCCGCCTCCTCCGAATACCCTGTCACCCGTACCGAAACGGACGGAAGCACCCGCCTGATCTCTGAAAATTTCCTGACGGCTATCGTCAACCGGGATCTCAAGGAGGGAAAAGTCAAGAGAATCGTGACGCGCTTTCCTCCCGAGCCCAACGGCTACCCACATATCGGTCACGCTTTCGCCTCGTATATAAACTTCGGTCTAGCACAGGATTTTGGCGGTCTGACCCGGCTTCGGATGGATGACACCAACCCAGAAACGGAGCGACTCGAGTACGTCGAGGGGTTTATCCGCGACATGACCTGGCTGGGCTGGCAGTGGGACGGCGAGGTGTCTTTTGCCTCGAACTACTTCGACGAACTTTACGCCATGGCTGTTCGTCTCATCAGAATGAACAAAGCCTACGTCGACAGCTCGGACAACGCTGAAATCAAGCGCCTGCGCGGCTCTGCCACGACCCCCGGCACACCGAGCCCCTACCGAGAACGCGGTGTCGAGGAAAATCTCGATCTGCTCGAGCGTATGCGCGCAGGCGAATTCAAGAACGGCGAACATGTGCTGCGGGCCAAGATCGACATGTCGAACCCGAACATGAAGCTGCGTGACCCGATTCTCTACCGCATCGTCAACGCCACGCACTACCGTACCGGCGACACCTGGCACATCTACCCGAGCTACGACTTCGCGCAGGCCCCCTCGGACGCGCTCGACGGCGTCACCCATTCGCTCTGTTCTTTGGAGTTCACCGACAATCGCGCCATCTACGACTGGCTCATGGACAACCTCTGGGAGAACCACAACGCGCGGCCCCATCAGTACGAGTTCGGACGACGCAGTTTAGAGTACACGGTCGTATCCAAGCGCAAACTCATTCAGCTTATCGACCTTGGCGTGGTGACGGGTTGGGACGATCCCCGAATGCCGACGCTGGCCGGACTCCGGCGGCGCGGCGTGCGGCCCGAGGCTATCCGCGACTTTGTCGGGCGCATCGGCGTATCCCGAACAAACCGTACCGTCGATATCGCGCTGCTCGAGTACGCCATCCGCAGCGACCTGAACCCGATCTCGCCCCGGGTCATGGCGGTACTCGAGCCCGTCCGAGTCACCCTGACCAACTACCCCGAGGGCCAGACTGAAATGCTCGACGCCCCCTACTGGCCCCACGACATCCCGCAGGAAGGCTCGCGCGACCTACCTTTCGGGCGCACCCTCTACATCGAGCGGAGCGACTTTCAGGAAACCCCGGAACGCGGCTTCAGGCGTCTGTCGCCAGGCGCGAGCGTACGGCTGCGCCACGCCTACGTCATCCGCTGCGATGAGGTCGTCAAGGACAATACAGGCAGCATTGTCGAACTGCGCTGCACCTACCTGACCGACACACTGGGCGAAGCGCAGGTCGGGGACGTGCGTGGGGTCATTCACTGGGTCGAGGCTAAGAGTGCTGTGCAGACTGAATTCCGTCTCTACGACAGGCTTTTCAAGGTCCCCGATCCCGAGGCAGACGATACGCCCTTCACCGACAAGCTCAATCCGGATTCGCTCGTCACGGTTCACGGGCTCGTTGAGGCCAGCGTGCAGCACGACGCTGCCGACACCCGTTATCAGTTCGAGCGGCAAGGCTACTTCTACCGCGACCTCAACTCGCAGGTCGACGCGCCCGTGTTTAACCGCATCATCACCCTGCGCGATACGTGGGAAAGCGCGACCGAAACGCGACCAAGCGACGCCCGGCGTGCACCCCGGCGCGCTGCGCCCGCCCCGCAACCCGAGCCTGTCCGGGACGTGACCAGCGCCTTCTCGACAGACGAATTTGCCCGCTTCGAGGCACTCGTCACGCAGGGTGTCAGCCATGAAGAGGCCGCGGTCATCGTCAAGGACGCAGCACTCAGCGACTTTTTCGCTGCTGCCGCGACATCCGACAATAGCGCGCAGCTGGGCAGCTGGGTCGTAGGTGAGGTTGCGCGGTCGCGCCGAACCAACGGCAGCTTTGCCGTCGCACCGGGCGCAGTGGCCGAACTCATTGCGCTAATTGGTGACGGCACGTTGAGCGCTCGCCTCGCCAAGGAAGTTTTCGCCGAAATGGTCGAGACTGGAGGCGCAGCGGGGGATGTCGTCGCTCGGCGCGGCCTCGAGCAGGTCTCCGACGTGAGCGCACTGGCACCTATTGTGGAGACCCTCATCGCCCAAAATCCTGATAAGGCCGAAGCCTACCGGAGTGGCAAGACGGGCCTGCTGGGCTTTTTCGTCGGGCAGCTGATGAAAGAGACCAAAGGTCAAGCCAATCCGCAGCTCGCACAGGACCTGATCAAGAAAAAGCTTGGCTAGAGGGCGTACTGAATAAGCTCGTCGTAGAGGGGCTCGCTTTCATCCAAAAGAGGCTGAAGCCGCTCCGGAAACGGGGCGCTTTTGGGCTCGTAGGGAGCAAAACCCGTCGAGGCGTGAACGTTGTCGTACCAGTAGCCCGCCCACACACCGTCTTCGGGTTTGGGTCCGGACTGCCATGAGAGCATAGCGGGTTCGAAGCGCAGACCAAGACGGTCGCACAAGGCGCGCAAGGTGGCCTCGGGGTTCTCGAGGAGCCGCCTCGCCTCGATCACGACAGGTGTCTGGCCCGCCCCAAGCGCTGCCCTGAGAATCTCGACCTGCTGCTGCAAGCCCGTGTCGCGCAGGATCGGCTCCGACAGCTGCACCGCGAGCGACGGCAGCATTTCCACGGGATCGCGGGTCAAGAGCACGTTGGTCAGCTCTCCCAAAAAGCCGCGCTCCAAACCCGTCAGGTGATGCGCCATGTTTTTGAACATCACCACGGGCATCGTGTAGGTACCGAGCAAGGTGTCCTGAATAACGCGGGCGCCGTCTGTCTCCATGTGCGCGAGCACCACGTCTTTGCCGGGGTGCGGCGCGTCTGTCACGTGAAGGTAGTGCCCGTAGAGCGGTTCGTCTACGACGAGCGTGTCGGAGCGCTGCCGGAAGCTGTACATGAGCGCCGTCGAGACGTTACGCGGTCCCGACCAGACCGATACGCGCCTGGTACCGGTTAGGTTAGTCGTCACGCCGTTACCTCGGCGACGGCGGCCTTGTAGAGGGCTGTGAGGCGCTCGGTCAGGGGGCCGATCTCCCCTGTGCCGATCGTACGCCCGTCGATGGCGATAACCGGCGTCAACGAACCGAACGTGCCCGTGACAAACGCTTCTTCTGCGCTGTATGTGTCGGTCAGGGAGAAGGGTTTCTCGAGGGCCGATATTCCGTTGGCACGGCAAAGTTCCAGAACCATCCGCCGTGTAATCCCGTTCATGCAGTACTGGCCCGTCGAGGTCCAGACTTCCCCCTGCCGGACGATAAAAAAGTTCGTCGCGTTGCAGGTCGCGACAAAACCTTCCGGATCGAGCATCAGGGCTTCGTCGGCTCCGGCGTTGAGCGCCTGAATAAGCGCCACGACCTCGTGGAGCTTGCTATGGCAGTTGAGCTTGGCGTCTAGCGAATCGGGCGGGCCACGCCGCACGGTGCTGGTGAATAGGCGCACACCTGCCTTCGTCACATCCGGGTCGGCGCGCTTATGCTCGGCGATGATGACGATATTAGGACCACCCACGACCAGTCGCGGATCCTGCGAGGGCGTTTTTTTGGTACCCCGCGTGACCATGAGGCGAACGTGAACGTCGGTGTGCATGTCGTTCTCACGCACAGTTTGGTAGAGTGCCGCCTCGAGTTCACGCTTGCTCATGCCGATCTCGAGGCCGATGGCTTTGGCACCCTCGAAGAGACGCGTCAGGTGCATATCTATAAAAGCAAACTTGCCCGCATGCAGCCGCAAGCCTTCCCAAACGCCGTCCCCTACAAGAAACCCACTGTCGAAAACCGAGATTTTCGCCTCGTCGCGAGGAAAGAAGTCGCCGTTGATGTAGATCTTGACTGTGTCGTTACGCGGGTCGGAAAGTGCAGCGTGAGTGCCTCGCATGACCTTCACGTTATAGGGTTAAACACCGCGCGTCTAGCAGGCAACGATCACGGCCGTGCAAAACGATGACCCAGGTCAGCGTAGGGATATTGGCGTAACTCCCAAAATACGAGCAAGCCAAGCCGCGAACGGGAAAGAGACAAACAGCGTAACGAGCACCGGCAGCGTCGCGATACCTGTCCGAGGGGCAACGTACAGCAAGCTCAAGATCGTGAGGACACAAACTCTCGCGACGTGCAAACTTGCTATGAGCGCTCGTCCGAGCCGCGGTCTGCGTGGCATTAATTAGGTCGGGTCAAGTTAGTCGCTCGTGTAGCCAAAATGAGGCGTATAGCGCGAGTGAATTACAGCGGAAGAAAGGCTCATTTGAAAGAAGTGCCTGGCAGCAGCGGATATTCCATGGGTGTGAGCCGGAAAAGCAACGGTGCTCTGGTGGCCAGCCTTCCTCACCCTCAGGGGCGACACAGCGCCTATAAAGTCCAAAAGCCTAGCGCAGCCATAGCCTCGAGGCAGGATATGCTCTATCTATCTCCGCCAGATATTAGTAACGTACACGGCGTAGGATGCCTTGTGTTTGTGTGACCAGAACACCCTGCAATACATTTGGAATTATCCAAGATTCGTCCTGAACCTAAACATTGCTTGCTCCCCGCGTGAGGAGCAAGCGCTTAGCTATTCGGGACACTCTGTTGTCACGGGACACAGTATAGAAGCTACTGCGTGGCGCCCTTCCGGCGATTGTAGACATCGAAGAATACCGCCAGGAGCAGCACGAGCCCCTTGATGACCTGCTGCCAGTCGATTCCGACCCCAAGAATGGACATCCCGTTGTTCATGACACCCATGACAAACGCACCGATCACGGCGCCAATCACAGTCCCGACACCCCCCGAGGCCGACGCTCCCCCGATAAAGGCTGCGGCGATCACGTCGAGTTCGAACGCAGTGCCCGCGCCGGGCGTCGCCGTATTGAGGCGGGCCGCGAATACGAGCCCCGCTAGCGCGGACAAAAAGCCCAGATTGACGAAGGTCAGGAAGGTGAGACGCTGCGTTTTGACGCCCGACAGCCGCGCCGCCCGGACGTTACCGCCGAGCGCGTAGATCCGCCGCCCTATGGTCGTTCGGGTCGCCACGAACGAGTAGAGCGCGAGGAGAACCAGCATGATGATGAGGACGTTGGGAAAGCCACGGTACGAGGCTAGGAGGTAAGCCAAATACATGATCGCTGCCGTGACGACGAGATTCTTGAGGAGAAAAAACAGGAGCGGTTCGGTCTCGAGGTTGTAGCGCCTTTGATTCTGCCGCTGCCGCACATTCAGAACGATGAGAACAAGAGACACCAGTCCTGCGAGAACGAGTGAGGTGATATGCAGTTCCTCACCCGCGAACACGTCGGGGATAAACCCTGAGCTGAGGCGCTGAAATCCTTCGGGAAACGGCCCTATCGACTGACCCTGAAGCAAGGCTAGGCTAAGACCCCGGAAGACCAACATCCCTGCCAGAGTCACGATAAAGGACGGAATCCCCAAAAAGGCCACCCAGTAGCCCTGTACTGCCCCGATGAGCGTGCCGACGACGAGGCACACCAAAATCGTCGGGAACCAGGGAACGTTGTAGTTGACCATCATGATGGCTGCCAGCGCCCCGACAAACCCGACGATCGAGCCGACCGACAGGTCGATATGCCCCGCCACGATCACCAGCAGCATCCCGATGGCCATAATGACGATGTAGCTGTTTTGGAGGAGCAGGTTGGTGACGTTGAGGGGCTTCAGCAGCACGCCCTCGGTGCGCCACTGGAAAAACGCCATGATGACGATAAGTGCGACCAGCATGCCGTACTGGCGCAGGTTACGGCTGAAAAGCTCACCGATCCCTGTTTTCCGGGTTCCTTCCGGACTGACCGCGCTCATACGGCGCTCGTTTCCTCGAGCCTGACGATTTCACGCATAATCTTCTCCTGTGACGCGTCCTGGCGCGACATCTCTCCAACAAGACGTCCTTCGCTCATGACATAGATGCGGTCGCTGATCCCCAGAATTTCCGGCAGCTCGGACGAGATGACGACGACGCCCTTGCCGTCGGCGGCGAGCTGATTGATAAGGGTATAGATTTCGTACTTGGCCCCGACGTCGATCCCGCGCGTCGGTTCATCGAGAATAAGGACTTCGGGGTCGGCAAAGAGCCATTTGCTCAGCACGACTTTCTGCTGGTTGCCCCCGGAGAGGTTGACGGTCTCCTGAGCGATGCTCGAGGAGCGGATGTTGAGCCGCTTGCGGTACCCCTCGGCGACGGTCACCTCTTTGGGCTCGTCGATCACGAGGTTATGGGCCACGGCGTCCAGGTTCGCCAGTGGAATATTGTCCTTGATCGCTTGCCCGAGAATGAGTCCATAGGTCTTGCGGTCCTCGGTCACGTAGGCGAGCCCGCAGGCAATCGCGCGGTCGATGGTGCTGACATCGACTTCACGTCCGCCTATGGAGACACTGCCGCTGACGCGCTGCCCGTACGAGCGGCCAAACAGGCTCATGGCGAGTTCGGTTCGCCCGGAACCCATCAGTCCGGCAATACCGACGACCTCACCGCGCCTGACGTAAAAATTGACGTCGTAGATCATCTGGCGTTCGCGCTGGAGCGGGTGGAATACGTTCCAGTCGCGAACTTCTAGGACCGTTTCACCTACTTGAACGTCCCGATCCGGATAGCGATGGGTGAGCTCGCGCCCGACCATCCCCCGAATGATGCGCGCCTCGCTGACTTTTTCCGCGTGACAGTCGATCGTCTCGATCGTGGCGCCGTCGCGCAGGATGGTGATGGCGTCGGCAACCTGAGAGATTTCGTTCAGCTTGTGCGAGATGAGAATCGAGGTGATGCCCTGGCGTTTGAACTCGAGCAGCAGCCTGAGAAGTGCCTGACTATCTTCCTCGCTCAAGCTCGCCGTCGGCTCATCCAGGATAAGCAGCTTGACCTCTTTGGCGACCGCCTTGGCAATTTCGACGAGTTGCTGCTTGCCTACACCGATATCCGCGACGAGCGTATCGGGCGACTCTGCAAGCCCGACTTTTTTCAGAAGCACCCGCGCTTTATCGAACGTCTCGGACCAGTCGATCACACCGCGCGAAGCGCGCTCGTTTCCCAGGAAGATATTTTCAGCGATCGACAGCGTGGGAATCAGCGCCAGTTCCTGATGAATGATGATGATGCCCAGCTTCTCGCTACCACTGATGTCTCTAAACTGGCAGGACTGGCCCTGAAAGGTGATGTCGCCCTCATAGGATCCATAAGGATAAACGCCACTCAGCACCTTCATGAGCGTGGATTTACCAGCCCCGTTTTCACCGACCAGAGCGTGGATTTCTCCTTCCTCGACACTGAAGTTGACGTTCGTCAGCGCCTTGACGCCGGGGAAGGACTTGCTGATATTGCGCATTTCAAGAATCGTTGGCATGGGTCACCGCGTCATGAAAAAAATGGGGCGTGTACAGCGTCTCGCTCCACACGCCCGGCCTCGTCATCCTAGGGCTTACTGAATCTGGTCCTCGGTGTAGTAGCCTCCGTCGATCAGAACTTCTCTCCAGTTGTTGATGTCGACGCTGACCGGCTCGAGCAGGTAGGACGGGACGACCTTGACCCCGTTGTCATAGGTTTCCGTATTGTTGACCGGAACCTCGCTACCTGCCAGCATGGCGTCCACCATATCGACCGTAGCCTTGGCCAGTTCGCGGGTATCCTTGAAAACCGTCTCGGTCTGCTCGCCCGCGATGATCGATTTGACCGATGGGACTTCCGCATCCTGACCGGTAATCACGGGCATGGGCAAGTCGCCACTGCCGTAGCCAACACCCTTGAGCGAAGAGATAATCCCGATGCTGATGCCGTCGTAGGGCGAGAGCACAGCGTTTAGGGTCTTATCCGAGTAGTAGGCGCTCAGGAGGTTGTCCATGCGTGCCTGGGCGGTCGACCCGCTCCAGCGCAGCGTCGAGACCTTATCCATACCGGTCTGCCCACTACCAACGACGAGCTTGCCACTGTCGATATAGGGCTGGAGAATCGACATAGCACCGTCATAGAAAAAGTAAGCGTTGTTGTCGTCGGGTGAGCCGCCAAACAGCTCGATATAGTAAGGCCCGTCGGTCGAATCGAGCTCGAGGGCGTCCCGAATATAGCTTGCCTGCAAAACGCCGACCTGGAAATTGTCGAAGGTGGCGTAGTAGTCGACGTTCTCGGTATCGCGGATGAGGCGGTCGTACGCGATGACCTTGGTGCCCTGCTCAGCGGCGATCGAGAGCACGTCGGAGAGAGTAGTCCCGTCGATAGCAGCGATGACCAGGACATCGACGCCTTTAACCACCATGTTCTCGATTTGCGCGAGCTGATTGGGGATGTTGTCTTCGGCGTATTGGAGATCGGTTTCGTACCCTTTGGCCTCGAACTGCTCGACCATATTATCTCCGTCCGCGATCCAGCGGGCTGAGGATTTGGTCGGCATCGAGATCCCTATGGTGCCTGTTTGAGCTAAAGCTGTGGAACACGCGAGTATCCCACATAAAACCGTACTGACGAGAGCAATCTGCCATCGGCCCATGCTTTTTTCTCCTTAAAACAACAGATATTTGTCCTGCGATGTAAAAGCTAACACGAAACCCTGTACCTGTCTACGCACTTGTCTAAATGTCTTAGCAAAGTCGGCTCGAGGTATTCCACTCGAGGTGGGTATGAGCCGTGCGTGGGTTGAAGCGCTACGGAACAGTATGTCTACTGGCTGGATGCACGTCCTCTTCAGTCGCTTAGGACCAGCCTCCAGAAGCTTCAGGTCGCCGCCCCCTTATCCTTATCCTTTACACTACTTTCTCCCAATACACCTCTAAAAGAGAAGAGAGGGGGGGCGCGCGCAGCCCCCCCCTTCTCGCGCGACGGTCAGGGTAGCCGGAAAGCAGGGACCAGGTCCAGGTCGGCGGTGCCGTGGGGACCACCCGCCGCGG
>JBMDWS010000344.1:0-7073 GCA_048594695.1 Truepera sp.
GACAAAGGCACGCCAGCCAAGACGCCAACCGATACCCTCAGCACCCCCGACGACGAAAAGCAGAGCATCCCTGCCGCGCCCTCGGTCAGGCGGCTGGCCCGGGAACTCGGGGTCGACCTGCGCGAGGTCGCCGGTTCAGGCATCATGGGGCGTATTTCGGCGGAGGACGTCAAACGCTTTGCCGAAGGGGGCGCGCCCGCAACACCAGCCTCGGCCCCGGCTGCTCAACCCGCAGCCCCGGCTGCGCCGCCGCTGCCCGACTTCACCAAGTTCGGCCCCGTAACCCGCGAGCCGATGAACGGTATTCGCAAGGCTACGGTCCGCTCGATGGCGAACGCCTGGAGCGCGGTGCCGATGGTCACGCAGTTCGATAAGGCCGACACCGCGCAGTTCGAGGCGCTCCGCAAGCGCTATAAGGCCAGGGCCGAAGGGGCTGGCACCAAGCTCACCCCGACCGCCGTACTCCTGAAAATGGTCGTCGGGGCGCTCAAGAAGTACCCCAAGTTCAATGCCAGCCTGGACCTGCAAAACCAGGAAGTCGTCTTCAAGGATTACGTCAACATCACGGTGGCGGTCGACACGCCCAACGGCCTGATGGTGCCGGTCATCCGCGATGTGGACAAAAAGGGCATCATCCAGCTCGCCAAGGAACTCGGCGACATCGCCGAAAAAGCTCGAGCCCGCAAGCTCACGCCGGAAGACATGCAGGGCGGGAACTTCAGTATCTCGAACCTCGGTGGTATCGGCGGAACGGGCTTTACGCCCATCGTCGCGCCGCCCGAGGTGGCGATTCTGGGGGTTTCACGGGGTGCTGTCGAGCCCGTCTGGGACGCCGAGAGCGAGACCTTCAAACCGCGCACGATGATGCCGCTGTCGCTCTCGTATGATCACCGCCTGATCGACGGGGCCGACGCGGCCCGCTTCCTGCGCCTCATCTGCGAGACCATCGAAGATCCCTACCTGATGTCGATAGACGGGTAGAGGGTCGCCTGAAGACTTTGCGAGCAGGGTGCGCGTTTCGCCCCTGCTCGTTTTTATGGGAGTCAAGATGCCTTCGGACCTCGTCATTCGCCGGGCGCAGCCCCCAGATCAAGCCTTCTTACGGGAGATGTTTTACCTGTCGCTCTATGTTCCGCTAGGTGCGCCGCCCTTTCCTCGGTCGGTCATCGAGCGCCCGGAGCTTGCGAAGTACATAGAGGGGTGGGGGAGACCGGGCGACTTGGCACTCATCGCTGTCAAGGATTCCCTGGGGGTTGGCGCAGCCTGGCTGCGTTTGTTGAAAGACGACCAGCGCGGGTACGGCTACGTCGACGATGAGACGCCTGAACTTGGCGTCGCCCTGCTTCCTGAAAGCAGGGGGCAAGGTATAGGCCGGATACTCCTCGAGCGTCTTCTCGAAGAGGCCAGAAGCCAATATGACGGGGTTTCCCTCGCTGTTGCCAAGGGAAACCCCGCTGAACGCCTTTATCGCCGCTTGGGGTTTACGCCCGTTGGCGAAGATGAGGACTCGAGAATCATGTTCAAACGTCTAGGCGGACTTTAGCTACAGTTCGCCCTCGTTTTGCCGCCGCGCCGTTTCCATCTCGTAGTCGCTGCGGGCGGTGCTGATCTGCTCTGTGACCTGAGAGAGGCTCGAGACGCAGCCATCGAAAATTTCCTGCATCCCAGGATCGCTCGACTCCGTTTCTAGCTGCAAGCGGGCGACCTTTTCGACAGCCGAGGTCAGCGTGTTCTGGACGTCCTCGAGTTCTCGTGAGATTTTCTGACGGTCTTCTAGGGTTTGTTCAGCCATGTGCGGCTCCTTTCAGTTCCAGTTTTTGCGTCCAAGAGCCTAACATAGCGGCCTGAGAGAGAATGGGGGACAGGACGCACCTTTCTCTGTCCCGTAGGGCATCTGCGAGAGAGTAAGAAAGGTAGCCTTGGTATGCTTATCCATGTCAGGTTTCAAGGATGCCCTCGCGGGGGTGGCGCGCTCGCTCACGGCGAGCTTTGCCTCGAGCGTCGCGGCGCAACCCGAAGACCAGCTCAAAGCGCCTGTAAAGGCGCTGCTAGAAGCGTATCTCGCCCGGCGCATCGTGGCCCGGAGCGAGGCGCAAGTCGCGGGCTTGGGTGGACGCCCTGACTTCGGCGTCGAGGTCGATGGGCTTTTGGCGGGTTACGACGAGCTGAAAGCCCCCGGTCTTTCTCGCCTCCGATTTTCCGTTTCCCACAGACGCCGAACGGAGAGCGCCGGAGGTCGTTCAGGAGGGTGCACAGCCTTCGCTGGGGTTTTAGTAAACAGGGTTTTAGATAAAGGACCCTAGAGAACAGGATTCTGGAAAACACCCCGGTAGATCTGCGGCAAGCTCAGTACGCCGCCCAGGCAGGGCAGTGGGATATCTCCGTCACCCGTGAGGTCTTCTTGCAACCAGTGCCCGTCTGCGCCCTTGGCAATATGCCGTACGGCGAGCCGCTCGGCGTCCACGATGAGGTAGGTTTGCACACTTGGCAGGCTTTTGTAAGCCGTGAGCTTTTCCCTCAGATCGGTCGTTTTTGTGCTTGGCGACAACACTTCGACGAGGATACAGGGGTCGGTTTCATAGAAGGGGTCAGGCTCGTCATGGTCGCAGACAACCATGACATCCGGATAGTAAAAGGTGTCTGCGGTCGCCCGGAGCTTCATACCTTCCTGATAGACGCGACAGGGTTTTCCCTGCGCAAGGCCAAGAAAATGTGCAGCGATGTTGAGGGAGATACGGTTGTGGCGGCTGCTTCCCCCGGCCAAAGCGTAGACATACCCGTTCACGTACTCGTGACGTACGTCTCCCGCTTGTTCCTGGGCCAAATAGTCCTCGACCGACGTTGTGGGGAAGGGTAGCTCGAGCATGGCCTAAGTGTAGAGCGTCACAGCGTCGTTGTCACGGGGCACGAAGGCTCGGGTCGTGCCAACACCGCCATACTGCGGAAACCCTGGCAAGAACGAGCCACGCGCTAGACAGCATGTGGCTCGTTTCTCGAGTTCTGAGGTTGCGTCAGGAGGCTTTAGCCTTATAGAGCTTCGTGTCTTTCGTGTGGCTCACGTTCGTGCGCTTGTAGGGTGCAACCGGGTTCAGGATGTTGCGGCACTGTGGGTTCACGCAGCCGGGGCAGCGCAACCCGTACTGCTTGGTGCAGGCCTCGCCCGACTGCAGGTGCTCCAGGACGACCTCGGCAAGCGCGTCCTGAAAGAGCGGCATCCCGTTGAGCGCCGGGGCGCGTTTGAAGTTGGTGATGCCAGCCTTGTGGGCGACCTCGCCGTACTCGATGTCGAGTTCGTGCAGCGTCTCGATGTGGTCGCTGGTAAAGGCGATCCCGACGACGAGGACGTTTCTGCGCTTCTTTTCGCCGAGGTCCTCGAGCACGGTTTCGGTGCTCGGCCCGAGCCAGGGCACCGGTCCCACATCCGACTGGTACGAGAGCAGATATTCGTGGCTGTAGTCCAGGCGCGTCATGACTTCATGCACCGACGCGCCGACTTCGGCCGGGTAGGCGTCGCCCCGGTTGATGACGTCCATGGGTAGTGAGTGGGCGCTGAAAAGGATCAGCACGTCGTCGCGGTCGGCCTCATCGAACTGCGCCAGACCCTCTTTGACGGTTTCGGTCATCGCTTCGATAAAGCGCGGGTGCGTGGGCCAGCGGTCGATCACGCTCCACTCGAAGTCGCTTTGCAGGCCGACGTTCTTGGCAGCGCGCCAGAGTTCGTTCAGCGACGAGCCGGTCGTCGAGCAGGAAAACTGCGGGTACTGGGTAAAGGCGACAGCCCGCTTCACACCGTCGGCCTTCATGGCCTTAAGGGCGTCCTCGCTAAAGGGTTCAACGTAGCGGAAAGCCACGTAGAACTTGTGCGGCGCGGTTTCGGGTGAGAGCTGGTCGAGGCGCTCGCACATCCCTCGCCCTTGTTCTTCGGTCCAGGCCAGGATGGGCGAGCCGCCACCGATCTCGTCGTACTTTTGCCGCACGCTTTTGGTGCGGCGGTTGGCGATCCAGGGACCAAGGAAGCGCTGAACGGGAAGCTGAATGATCTCGCGGTCTTCGAAGAGCTTGAGGAGAAACGGGTTGACGTCGTCCAGGGTCTTCGGACCGCCCAGGTTCATCATGACGATGCCGGTGGGGCCTGATTGGGTCATGGTCCAATCTTAACGTGTATAGCGGGGGACGTTTGACTTTGGAAGAACGATGCAGGCTTTCTGGACGACGCCCCGAACTCATGTGCTGCCAGGGTTTTGCCAGAAGTTTAGACCCGTGTCGGAGCGACATCGGGAAGCCGCGTAAAGGGGCGCGGCGTGACCGTGCGGGTCACAGGCTTGAGCAAGCGTGAGGTCGTCTAGGGACGAGCTGTTTGGGGCGTCTCGATCCCGGCCCAGTCCCGAGGTTGCAAGAAAGTAAGCATCTCGGCCTCGGGGGAACCGGGTTCCGGCTGAACGTTGAAGGCCCAGTGAGCGTAGGGCGGCATCGACATCAGGATGGCCTCGATGTTGCCGCCCGTTTGCAGTCCGAAGGTCGTGCCCCGGTCATAGACGAGATTGAATTCGACGTAGCGCCCACGACGCAAGAGTTGCCACTGCCGCTCGCGCTCTCCATACGGGGTGTCCTTGCGGGCTCGCAGGATAGGCAAGTACGCCTCTTCGATAGTCTTCAGGCCGTCGGCGACGAAGGCGAAATCCGTCTCGAAGTCGTTCTGGCCCACCGGAGACAGTTCATCGAAGAAGATGCCACCCACCCCGCGCATCTCGTGACGGTGTTTGAGATAGAAATAGCTGTCGCAGGTTGCTTTGAGGGTATCGTAAGCACCGACGGGGTGGCGTTCGCACTGGGCCTTGAGCGTCCGGTGAAAGTGGACGGCGTCTTCGGTAAAGGGGTAGTTCGGCGTCATGTCCGCGCCGCCGCCAAACCACCAGATGTCGGTCTCTTCGGTTTCGCTGCCGACCTCGAAATAGCGGTAGTTGGCGTGAAACGCCGGGGCGTAGGGGTTGCGCGGGTGAACCACCATGGACACGCCGGTGGCAAAGTAGGGTTTGCCTTCGCTCCCGGGATGGCTCTGGGCGAGAGACGGAGGCACAGCGTCGCCGTGAACGGCGGAGAAGTTGATGCCCGCACGCTCGAGTACCGCACCGTCCTCGAGCATCCGCGCCCGTCCGCCCCCGCCGCCGGGGCGCTCCCACGTGTGCGTGCCGAAACGGGCCGTGGGCTCGAGCGCCTCGAAGGCCGCGATAAGCTGTCGCTGCCCCGCCTCGAGCATGGCGACAACGCGCTCACGCCTAGACATGTTCGGATGCCCTGGGTGCCTGAGCCTGGGTGCGGTCGAAACTCTGCACCAGCGCCACGAGCTCCGCCACGCGCTCCGGATCGGTCTGGCGCATGATGCCGTGACCGAGGTTGAAGATGTGTGGGCCGCCCAGTCCTTCACGCAGCACCCGCGCCGCTTCGTCCAGCATGACCCCTTTGGGCGCGAGCAGAACGGCAGGGTCGAGGTTGCCCTGTAGCGTCTTGCCGGGCAGGAGGGGCCTTACCTGTGAGAGCGGCACGCGCCAGTCCACGCTGACTACGTCGCAGGGAAGATCCTTGATTTCACCGTAGAGGTGAAGTGCGTCGACGGCGATATAGAGCCTTGGCGCACCGTAGGGCGCCAGCGCCTCGAAGATGCGCTGGTTGTAAGGTTTGGCAAACTCGCGGTAGGTCTCGGCGCTATGGAGCCCCGCCCACGAATCGAAGAGCTGAATGGCCTGTGCGCCCGCCCCTAGCTGCATCTTCAGGTAGCGGATACTCAGCTCGGTGAGCTTTTCCAGCAGCGCGTGGGCAGCCTGCGGCGCGTAGCGCAAAAACTGCCGGAACTCTTCGTAATCCTTCGAGCCGCCGCCCTGAACGATGTACGTCGCCAGCGTCAGGGGTGCGCCGCCGAAGCCGATTAAAGGCATCGGGCTCTCGTTGCGGATGAGTTTGATGGCTTCGGCAACGTACGGGGCGATCTCGTCCTGGTCGGGAACGACGAGCTTGTCCACCGCCTCGGCGCTGCGTACGGGAGTGCCAAAGACCGGGCCGGGGGTGAAATCGATGTCGAGTCCCATCGGCGGCAGGGGTGTCATGATGTCCTGAAACAAGATGGCAGCGTCGAGTCCGAAGCGCCGGATAGGTTGCAGCGTGACCTCGGCAGCGATCTCGGGCGTGCGGCACATCTCCCAAAAGCTGTAGGTTTCCTTGAGGGCGCGGTATTCGGGCAGGTAGCGCCCGGCCTGGCGCATGATCCAGATGGGCGCGCGGGGCGTATCGTGGCCGCGAGCGGCGCTTAAAAACAGACTCATTACTGTATTGTACGCAGTCCGATCCCAGCCTAGCGTCGGGCGATTGTCCTGTAAACCGGAGGGCTAAGCGGATTAAGTCTCGTCCCCTGCTTCGCGTTTGAGCGGTTCTGTGAGCGTTTGCAGCAGACTGCGGCCCGCGCCCAGCGTCGCGGCGAGCCCTGCGCCCTCGAGCGCCAGCGTCTCGACCTGCTCGGGCAGCATCGCTTCCCACAGCCGCCGCTTGAGCCGCGCCTCGCGCACCTCGAATTCGATCTCCAGGCTCGCCAGCGACGCCTGCAGCTCCTTGGTCTTGGCCCAGCTCGCCTTGAATTCGGCGACCGATAGATGCACCTGGGAAAACGCCTCCTCGAGCCTGCGCCGCGCCGCGATGAGGTACGCTTGCCGCTCGGTATTGACCTCCTCGGCGACCGCCGTGTCGAGCATGACCTGCGCCTGTTGCAGCTCGAGGGCGCGGCTGCGCGTCTCTTTGCGCCGCGCCCGCAGGCCGGACTCGACAGCCTTGACCGCCGACTCGAGCCGCACGCGCTGCGTTTCCTCCATTGCCTCGATCTCCTTGAGGAGAGTGCGGATGGTCTCTAACTCGCCCAGGACCTCGTTTTGCGACGAGGGCAGGCTGCCGCGCACGACCTCGACGCCGTAGAGGGCCGCGAGGTCGCGGTTTAGGGCCGCGACGATGTTGTCGATGCGGTCGCGCCCGGAGAACTTCACGCGGGCGTCCTGAACGCTGCTCACCAGACGCAGGTTGAGGTAGGTCGC
>JBMDWS010000345.1:0-3452 GCA_048594695.1 Truepera sp.
GTAGGCGAGCTGCCCGTTGACGACGACCTGCGGTGCGTTCGACCATAGGTCGGGGCCGAAGATGAAGCGCCCAACCGCCCCGAAGGTCTGCGTGCCCGGTTCGGGCCAGGTAAAGCCGATGGGCCAGCCCGTGACGCGCCCGGTGGTGTCGCTCCCGTTCATGAAGTTGCCGAGGCGTCCACCGATCACGCCAAGGGCGCCGATGGGCGTCAGTACGTCCATATAGGCCCACATATTGAGGCCGTGAATCCGTGAATAGATCCAGACCGCCACCAAGATCCCCAGGATGCCCCCGTGAATGCTGCCGCCCCCCTGCCAGATGGCGATGGCGTTAAGCGGGTTGCCGCCCGGCCCGAAGTAAGCCGAAGGGGACGTGATCACGTACACGAGCCGCGCTCCGATAAGCCCAGAGATCACCAGCCAGAGCGTCATATCGAGCAGCTTGTCGGTGTCGAGACCGCGCTTTTTAGCCTCCGCGAGCGTCCAGTTCGAGCCGATAAGTACGCCCAGCGCGATGAAAAAGCCGTACCAGCGCAGCGCCAGCGGCCCGATTTGTAGCATGATTGGGTCCATAAAAACCTCGTTCTCTCCCTCGCAGCCCGCGTTGGCAGGCTCAGTTCAAATGCGCTCCAGTATAAACGCGAATCGGGCTGGGCTCAGGCCGTTTTGTCCCGGCCTGGCAAAAAGCCATCAAAAAAATTTCGGGTAGACCACGAAGGCGATCGAAATCAGGATGATGACCTTGGCGAGAATCCCGCCGAGCGTCCCGACGAACGCGCCTATACCGGCCCTAAACGCTTCGTCGAACGGGCGTCCGACGATAAGCTCCGCAACGACCGCCCCGACGAGTGCCCCGATAATAAAGCCCAGCGGCGGAAAGAAGATACCGACAATCGAGCCGATAATGCTGCCCCAGAGCCCGGCCCGGCTCGAGCCGAACTGCTGCGCCCCGAGCACCGCCGCGAAATAGTCGAGTGCCCAGGCGAGAACCGCCAGCCCGGCGGTCCACAGGACCGTGGTCCAGGTGAGCTGCTCGAAGCCAGTCATCCAGGCAGCCAGGAGCGCCCCAACCGCCACGATGGGCACGCCCGGCAGCGCCGCGATCACGATGCTGGCAATCCCGACCAGATAAAAGAGTGTGAAGACGATAAACGCCAGAACCGTCATCGTAGGAAAATCCGCGATATTCATAGGCGCATCATACGTGCCGCCGTACAGTCTGAACCGTCAGGCAGGCCTGGGCCACTGCTCACCCGCAAAATCGGGTGAATGTTAGAGTTTTTTGTGACACGCTTTTCCCATACGCGCTCCCTCCTCCTGACGGCCCTCCTGTTACTCACCGCCCTCAGCGGATGCACGAGGCCTGTCAACACCGCGCCCAACATCGTCCTGATCCTGACCGACGACCAGCCGCTCGAGCTGACCGCCTTCATGCCGACCCTGCAGCGCGAACTCGTCGACAAGGGTACGAGTTTCGAGCAGGCTTTCGCCACGACCTCGCTCTGCTGTCCGGCCCGCGTTTCGATCCTGCGCGGTCAGTACGTCCACAACCATCAGGTGCTGTCCAATGGTGGCCTTCAGGGGGGGTTCCCGAAGTTCTACCAGACGGGCTTCGAGGCCTCGACGGTGGCGACCTGGCTGCAAGCCAAGGGCTACCGCACCGGGATGCTCGGCAAATACATGAACGCCTACCCCTACGGTCCACCCGGCGAAGACCCTGCCAACTACCGAGCGCCCAAGACGACTTATGTGCCGCCGGGCTGGAACGACTGGTTCGGCCTCTTCGACGTGCCCAAAGACGTTCACAACAACCCTTACGCGATGTTCGACTATAACGTCAACGACAACGGGCGCAAGGTCCACTACGCACACGACGAACGCGACTATCAGGTCGACGTGCTGAGCGAACGTGCTGAGCGCTTCATCCGGCAGAGTCAGGGAAAACCGTTTTTTCTCTACCTCGCCCCGACCACGCCACACCTGCCGACCGTCATGGCTTCCCGACACCAGGGGCTCTTCGCAGGGATTCAGGCACCCCGTCCGCCCTCTTTCAACGAGACCGACACCACGGACAAACCGCGCTGGGTGAGGGGTGTTCCCCCGCTTGGCGCAGGAGCGCAGGCGGCGCTGGACGAGACCTACAGAAAACAGGCCGAGATGATGCTCGCCGTCGACGATATGCTCGAGCGCGTGCTCGAGACCCTCAAAAGCGTGGGACAGGTACAAAATACCTACATCATCTTCACCACCGACCAGGGCTTTCATATGGGCGAGCACCGGCTGACGGACATGAAACTCACCCCTTACGCCGGGGCGAGCCAGATTCCACTGATCGTCCGGGGTCCGGGCGTGCCGCCCAAACAGACGCGTTCAGAGATGGCGCTGGGCAACGACCTCGCACCGACGTTCGCCGCCATAGCTGGCGTTACGCCGCCCGACTTTGTCGATGGGCGGTCGCTCAAAGAGGTCTGGGAGACGCCCGAGGGCGAGCTGCAAAACCCCTGGCGGCAGGCCGCCCTGCAGGAATTCTGGCCCCGCGCCGACCTAGACGACTACGGCCTCGAGCACCTAAACCGCATCGTCGAGGTGCCCCGCTACCGCGCCTTTCGCACCCCCGACCTTCTCTTCAGCGAGTATTTCTATAAGGACGGTACCAAGGACGGCGAACTCTACAATCTGACGACCGACCCTTTCGAGCTTACGAACCTCTACAGCAGCACCGATCCAGCGGTTCTCACCGAACTCTCGAGCTACACAGAACGCCTCCAGGCATGCACGGGGGCGAGCTGTCGCGAGTTAGAGAACGCACCGCCCAACGTTTTCTAGCGTTACTGGTGCCAGTCGTGCGGGGCATTCTGCTGGGCCGGGCGGGTTTTGCCCTGCAGCGTGTCGAGCGCGTGCGGCAACACGTCCAGAATGGCTTCCAGCGATTCCCGGGCACCCTTGGGGCTGCCCGGCAGATTGACGATCAGCGTTTCACCCCGCACCCCGACCAGGCCTCTCGAGAGCGCAGCTTTCGCGTTCTTTTTGACGCCCTCGGCCCGCATGATTTCGGCGAGACCGGGAACCTCGAAGTCCAGCACCGCCCGCGTCGCCTCGGGCGTGCGGTCGCGAGGGGCAAGGCCCGTGCCGCCGGTGGTAAGGATGAGGTCCACGTCTCCCCCGTCGGCCCAGGTCTTGAGTGCCGCCTCGACAGCTTCCCGTTCATCCGGCACGATCTCGTAGCGTACGACCTCGAAACGCGGGGTCTCAGCGGGCAGGGTCTCGAGCCCTTCACCCAGGAGCGCCCGGATTTCACCCACTGAGGCGTCCTCGCGCTCGCCCGCCGCGCCTTTGTCACTGACCGTCAAAATCGCTGTACGAATCATGCCTCAGCATAAGAGGCGAAACGCCGCCCAAAATGTGTACCCTGACGAAAAGAAAAGGCGGTGACGACCCCGGCTGCGCGGTAG
>JBMDWS010000346.1:0-2488 GCA_048594695.1 Truepera sp.
GGGCCACGCCCTCGAGGAGCGGCAGCAGATCGGTGGCAAGGCGCTGGGGCTCGAGCTTCCGGAGGACCACATCAGGGGCGCTTTTTTCGGCATAGTTTGCCTCGAAGTGAAAGAGGCGCAGCGTCTCGATGCGCCGCATGAGTGCACCCAGGTGCTCGCCCGCGTAGGGCGGCTGATAGGGCGTGTCGGGGGGCGGCCTCAGGTTCCAGTGGGTCTCGAGCGCCCCACCGCCCAGAAACGGAAAGGGGTGTGTTGGCCCTAGAAGCGTCCGGATACCGTGTGGGTAGAGCTCTTCAGCCAGCTTTTCGAGAAGCGTCGCGAGCGTCAGGCGGTCGTTGACGAAGTGCAGCAGGCTCAGGTGCCCGACCCCCGGATTCTGCGGATCGGGCCGGACGGCAGCGGTTGCCACAGGGATGTCGAGGCCGGAGGAGGGAAAGGCAGCGTCACGGGAGAGCGCCTCGAGCCAGAGCGCGTGGGGATAGAGGGTTGTGAGGGTGTACCGCATTACCTCAGCGGGCGGCGACCTGAACGACGCATCACGGGCGTAGATGCGCCGCCACTTCCGCACGAAGTCGTGACGGCTCCAGTAGCCGCTGACGGTATAGGCGCGGTGGTTGAAAAACGGCGCTCGGCTCGTGCTTTCTCCTTATGAAAGAGAGTATAGCGGAATAATATAACGGTTGTTTTGGCTTCTTAGGCGCTCATCTGGCGAACACCTTAATTCGGAGAACCGTTATTTCGAATAGGCTCGCTATGCGTATGACACATTTGTTGGGATTACCTTGCCGTGGTGCGAAACTCTCGATGTCTTACGCAATAGCAAACCGTACTTTGGGGTTAATTCCAAGGTACGGCAGTTTTAAAGCAAGAGAGTTTTGTTACCGCACCCAAGCTGTTTGGCCCATCCCGTTTGTTTTCAAGAGCACGAGATCTGATACGCCACCCTGATACCCAGCGCCGACATCGTTACCGGTTTCACCCAAAAAGTAGAACTCATTCGCACTATAAAGGGAGAATTCGCCGAGAAAAACGGGGTTACGGAAGTTCAGCGAGGTTTGGGTGAGTTTGGTGCCTGAAGGTGCAAATTTCGTGATTTTGTACGGTTGGCTATCGTCTTGTATGTCGTAGACATAAGTATTGCCTGTGCTATCAACATCAAAACTGGAAGCTTCGTCTGGACTACTTGTACCGAAATTTTTACTCCACAACCGGTTACCATCGAGATTATACTTTGTAAGGAGAATGTCTGTTTCCTCTTGGTAGTTGTCAGGGTCCGGGTTGATAACCCAAACTTTTTGACCTAGAAGCCAGAGCGAATCACCTTGCACGATGAGCTTGCTCATGCGGCTGCTGTCTGCACTACCTAGCGGAACCGTTCTTGACCAAATAACTGATCCTGAAGGACTGTATTTTCTTATGCCCCAATCTTCAGTGCCTCCTTGGTTAACCATGTATGCGTTGCCTTTGCTGTCGGTTGCTATAGGGTCGAGGTTCGTGTCTGGTACGGCCTTTGACCATAAAAGCTTGCCTGATTGGCTGTATTTATTGAATACGGTCTGCTCAAAGGTCTGATCAATTCCCACGATGTAACGTGTCCCGTCAGGTCCAATGGCCAAGCCATGCACGCTGGAGATTTCACTTATGATCTGTCGGGCAAGTTCTTGTCCTGTGGGCGAATACTGAAAAAGGGTTGTCGTAGTGTAGTTCTTCATTGTGGTCAAGACGATGTTGCCCTGAGGGTCTTCATTGAGGCTGGTGATACGCTCGTCCTCTGGCGCATTATAAGTCTTCTTCCAAGCTAGCTTGCCGTCCCGGTTATAGCGCCTAAGCTCACCGGTTTGCCGAAGATCAGGCCACCCGCTCTGGGTTAGCCCTGCGGAATATATCGCAGAGCTTTTCTTGCCGACTATCAAGCTTGATGACTGGTCTTCTAAACGTGTCCCATATTGAGGGGTAAGATTTGCAGTTTTTTCATTCACCTGCGTACAGGCTGACACCACAATAGCAATAGCAATAAAGCTTCCAAGCCTACTCATTAAAGTCTGCATGTATAATTCTCCTAACGCTAGATTTGTCTTTCGAAGGTTACATTAGCTTGCTTGCCTTAAAATAAGCTTAAGATCTGTTGGTAATTAGGTTCGTAATGCATTGTGGGGAATTTAATTATGTTGACACCTTACTTGCTTCCCTCGAGCCCCACTCCCCCCGCGTCCATTACAATGAGCCCATGACTTCAACCCGCAAATGGTGGCAGGAAAGCGTCGTCTATCAGATCTACCCGCGCTCGTTCAAGGACTCGAACGGCGACGGCGTCGGCGATCTGCGAGGCATCATCGAAAAGCTCGATTACCTGCACAAACTGGGTGTAAGTGTCGTGTGGCTCTCGCCGGTTTACAAGTCGCCCAACGACGACAACGGCTACGACATCAGCGACTACCAGAGCATCATGGACGAGTTCGGAACGCTTCAGGACTGGGATGAACTGCTC
>JBMDWS010000347.1:0-6182 GCA_048594695.1 Truepera sp.
CTTTTACGAGCGCGACGGCGGCACCTTCTTTAACAGCGCCCTCTACGCTGAATTCAACACCGACACCGAAGGCATTCGCCACGTCCACCGCAAGATGTTCCTGCCAACCTACGGCGTCTTCGACGAGGAGCGTTACGTATCGCGGGGCTGGGAGCTTAACGCCTTCGACACGCGCTTTGGACGGGCGGGCATCCTCATCTGCGAGGACGCCTGGCACGCCTCGACGGCGGCGGTGCTGGCGCTGAAAGGGGCCGATATCCTCTACATTCCGACAGCCTCCCCCGTGCGCGACCTGACTGGTCCCAAGCCCGTCAACGCGCAGCGCTGGGAGGATACCGCCAAGGGCATCGCCGCCGAGCACGGCGTCTACGTGCTCACGACCTGCCTGAGCGGCTTCGAGGGCGGTAAGGGCTTTTCCGGCATGTCGCACGTGATGGACCCGTACGGCAACGTCGTCGCTAAAGGCGCACTGTTCGACGAGCAGATCATCCTGACCAATGTGCACCCGGAGAGTATTGGCGCGGCGCGTTACGAAAGCCCCCTCCTGGCAGACCTTCGGGCCAATCTGCCCGAACTCATCCGGGCCTTTTCGGAAGTGAGCGTGAAAGCGTGAGCCGGACACTCGACAAGCCCCCCCATGCACTGCCGATCTTGCGGGCCGAGGGGCGACCGCGCAAGTCGCTCGAGCTCGACCTCGAGGTCACGACGAACTTTCTGGTGGCGTTTTTACGCGATGAAGTCACGCGCCGCAAAGGCTTCAGCCGTGTCATCGTGCCACTCTCCGGTGGCATCGACAGCGCCGTAACCGCTTATCTGGCAGCGAGAGCGTTCGGTCCCGAAAACGTCCTGGCGCTCCGTCTCCCCTACAAGACCTCGCACGCCGACTCGCTGGCGCACGCGCAACTCGTGATCGACGACCTGGGGCTGCCCGCCGAAACTGTCGACATTACAGGCATGGTGGACGGCTACGCCGACCTCGTTCCGTCCATGACGCCGCTCCGCAAGGGCAACGTCATGGCGCGGGCGCGCATGGTCATCGCCTTCGATAAGGCCGCCGAACTCGGCGCGGTGCACCTCGGGACCGGCAACAAGACCGAGCGGTTATTCGGCTACTACACCTGGCACGACGTGGCGGACGCCGCGCCCGTCAATCCGCTGGGCGACCTCTTCAAAACGCAGGTGCGCGCCCTCGCTCCCTACCTGGGCGTGCCGGAGGCCATAAGCGCCAAGCCGCCCTCGGCGGACCTGGTGGTCGGGCAGTCGGACGAATCGGACCTCGGCATCTCGTATGAACGGGCAGACGCTATCCTGATCCATCACCTCTCGGGCTTCGAGGACGCCTACATCGAAACGCTGGGCTTTACCGCCGCCGAGATCGAGCTGGTCAAGGGGCTCGTGGCGAAGACCCACTGGAAGCGGGCGCTGCCCATTCAGGCGCTGGTCTCGAGCACCGCCATCGGCGAGTTCTACCTGCGGCCCGTCGATTACTAGCTCCCCGAGATGACGCTCGCCACCGAGAGCTTTATCGGCTTTTATCCCTGCCGCGATCTGAAGCGCACCACGGCGTTTTACCGGGCGCTGGGTCTGGACCTCGCCCGCGATCAGGGGTCGTGCGTCATCTTTCGCGTAGCACGGGGCGGTTTTCTGGGGTTTTGCCAGCACGACGAGACACTGCCGCACCACCCCGGCCTCATCCTGACGCTCGTACTAGACGATGTAAAAGGTGCTTACGAGCGGCTGCTCGAGCTTGGCGCTCCCACCGAAGGCCCGCCCGAGCACAGCGACACGTTTGGCATCACTCACGTCTTTGCCCGCGACCCGGACGGGTACCGGCTCGAGCTGCAACGCTTCGACACTCCCCTGACGTAGCCTCTGAGAATGTAATCCCAAGACACGTTCACGTTATAGTCGACGGGGGGCGTCTGAGGAGGCGACATGAAACAGTTTTTGCAAGATTTCCGAATCTTCATTGCCAGAGGCAATGTGATCGACCTCGCCGTCGCCGTCGTGATCGGCACAGCGTTCGGAGCCATCACCACCTCACTCGTCAATGACGTGATCATGCCGCCCATCGGTATGCTTCTCGGCGGCGTCGACTTCAGCAATTTGGGCATCATCTTGCGCGGTGATTACGCGTCGGTCGCGGAAGCCACCGCAGCGGGCGCACCGGTCATTCGCTACGGGGCGTTTCTAAACGCGGTCATCTACTTCCTGATCGTGGCCTTTGCCATGTTTCTCGTGGTCAAGGCCGTCGCACAGCTCCAGCGCATCCGCCAGAAAGAGGCCGAAGTCGAGGAGGCCGCCGACGAAACACCCATCGAGGTCGCCCTACTGACCGAAATCCGCGACTTGTTGGCTGCCGAACGACAAAAGAGCGACCCGTCGGCGTAGACTGCTCGCGTGCCGAAAACGCGCAAAAAGTCCGACCTGCCCAGCAAAATCTGTGCCACCTGCGGCCTGCCCTTTTCCTGGCGCAAAAAGTGGGAGCGGGATTGGGACAACGTGCGCTACTGCTCCGAGCGCTGCCGCCGCGAAGCGAATCACAAAACCCACAGGCACCCCGGCTGAGCTTTTCAGGGCCGGGTCTGACTTTTGAAAAGCTCGCCTGCTAGGGTGTAGACCGTGCAGCAGAAACAGCTTACGATCGAGGACGCAGAAACGGCCCGGATCTTCGAGGACCGAAGCCGCGTAAGGCTGCTCGAGCCCTTCATCCTGCAGCCGCGCACTCTGAGCGAAGGGGCCGCCAAACTCGGCATCAAGGCCCCGCGCTTGCACTATCACGCCAGGGTGTTTTTAGACCACGGGCTTTTAGAGGCTGTTGGAACTACCAAAATCAACGGGCGTTCCGTCAAGCTCTATCAGACGACCGCCAAGTCGTTTTTCCTGCCTTTCGCGCTGACCTCGAGTGCAACACTCGAGAATCTCATCGCAACCCTAGCGGCACCAGCTCGTGCAAACTTCATCAGCGCAAACGTGCGAGTGCTTGAACAACTATCACCGGGCTGGGGCTTGCACTGGGCTCACAATGGCAAAAATGACATCCATTACGCGATGCTACCAGCGACGCTGAGCCTGGAAGAAATCAACCAGCAGGTTATTTCACCGGAAGGCCCGGCACTTATCTCCTTCCAAGATACCCTCACGCTCGAACATGAAAAGGCGAAAGCGCTCCAGCTCGACCTCGTTGAGCTGTCTCAGCGCTATCATGCCTTACAAACCAAAGAGGGTCAGCGCTACCATTTTCAGATCGGTCTTGTACCTGTCTCAAAAAGCTAGCTGTGCAGAAGTACCGGCACCTCAGCCCCCCGAATGATGTGGCTGGTGGTCGAGCCCCCGAAAAACTCGGCGAGTCGACCCGCACCGAACGCGCCGATGGCGATGATGTCGCCGGGCTCGGTCGCGCCTAAAATGGCCTCGACGGGTTTGCCGCTTAGCGCCTGCGCCGTGAGTGGCAGCGCGTCGCGCTCGGCCTGCGCCCGCACCTCGGCAAGCTGCGCCTCGGCCTCCGCCGGGTCGTCGTGGACACTCAGCGCCACGAGGGGCAGGTTCAGTCGCTCAGCGAGGATGAGGGCGGCCTCGAGCGCCCCCTCAGCCCCCGCCGAGCCGTCGTAACCGAGCAGCAGGCGTTTGGGCTCGGTGAAGGTCTCGGGCGTCAGCAGCACCGCTCCCTCGGCGCGGCGCACGACCCGCTCCGCGACGCCACCAAGTCGGGCAGCCCCGCCCAGTTCCGCGCTCTCACCCTGCTTGCCGAGGACGCACAGAGCGTTTTCGGGAATCGCCTCGACGATCTCGCCAACAGGCAATCCTGCGCGAATCTCAACGGTCGCCGGAACACCCAGCTCACCGAGGAGCCCCTCGGTACTGGCCCGAATCTCCCGTCCCTGATCCTCGAGGACCGCCTCGACCCCACTGTTGTATTCGGGCATCATCATGCTCATGTCGCCTACCCCGGCGTCGAGCGTACCGGGCATCGCGGCAATGCGGCTGTCGAGAACGTGCACGGCTGCGAGCGGCAAGCCCAGGTGCCCAGACATATAGGCCGCGTAGCGGGTCGCACTTTCAGCAAATGGGGAGCCGTCGACGGCCAACAGAAGAGACGCGAGCTGATGCGGTTGGGTCATGACGCAAGTATACGCGCACGCTCATGGCGCACAGGTGGACACCCCCATAGCCATCTGGAGCCCCGGGCCTTTCACCACACGGTGTCAGTAGAGAACGATAAATTCCAGATCGGCAGGTCCCGCCACGTAGATGTCGCGCCGCGCTACCGCTCCGATCATCACCGGACCGGACAGCTGGGTGAGCTGCGCGGTAAAGGTGTTGAACTCGTCCTCGCTGGGGGCCGGGCGCACCTGTTCGGAGAGGCCAATACGCTGCAGGCGCTCGAGGCTCTGCTGCGTCAGGCGGGCCACCTCGGTACGCAGGGCGGCGCGGCTGACAGGCGCACCCGGACTACCGACGTGAATCTGGCGGCTGGCGATAAGCTGCCCCTGCTTGAGAAGCTCGAGGTTTTCATACGCCTCGACCTCGACCTCGATCTGCGCCGTACCCACGAAGTTGTCGGCGGCGACGAGGACCACGAGGTCCGCACCCGGCGTCGCAGCGACAGCCTCGGTCAGCACACTCAGCTGATCGGTGCGGAGGAGCACACCACTCGCGCCCCGTGCGACGACGGCCTGCTGCGCCTGCGCCACAAACTCCTGCAGCGCACCGAGAATCGCGCCGCTCTCTTGTGCCTCGACAAGTCCCTGATAGACGATCTCCCGCTTGCGGTAGGTGAGTTCACTGCCGGTTGCGTCCTCGAACTGCCGCAAGCGGTCGCTCAGGTTGGCGGCTTCGCGGTTAGACTCGAGACGCAAGTCCTGAAGCTCGTTTTGCAGCGTCACCACCTGATTTTGCACGTTGTTGATGTTGCTCTCGAGGTCGCTGTTTTGTTCGGTAAGCGCCTCGTTGCGCCCGCGCAGGCTCTCGTTGGTGAGGGTGAGTTCGGTGTTGGTCTCGAGGATGCGGCTACGCGTTCGCAGGGCTGCGTCGCGTGCCTGCCGCGCCAGGGTAAGCGCGTCCTCGGCAGCAGCGCTCGTCTCTCTGGCCTGCGCCAGTTCCTGCTGCGTGGTGGCGACCTGCGCCTCGAGGGTGCGCTGCTGCTCGCGCAGCGTGTCGAGTTCGCGGGCAGTTCGCTGTGCGCTCAGCAGTACGCCGGTCGCGCCGCGAAAGGCGAGGCTCAGGATACCCAGCGTGCTGAGCATAATAAGAACACCCGCCGCGATTCCAACGACCCGCCCAGTGCGCTTGGGCCGCCAGCCAAAAAGGCTGAGGCGGCGACGCCCGACCATGGTTCCCAGCACGTCACCCAGGTAAGCAATGACGCCCGCGAGCGCCAGCAGCAGCAAGAAGAGCAGGGCGACGTACAAGGCGCACGCGCCCTAGAGCTGGAAGTCGCTACCCAGATAGTGCGTCCGGACGGTCTCGTCGGCAGCAAACGCCTCAGGCGTTCCCTCGAACAGCACCCGTCCATCGAACATCAGGTAGACCCGGTCGGCAATCGAGAGCGTTTCACGCACGCTGTGATCGGTCAGCAAAACACCGAGCCCGCGCCGAGCCCGCAGGTCGGCGATAAGCACCTGAATGTCACGAATATTTTTGGGGTCGACCCCGGTAAAGGGCTCGTCGAGCAGGATAAAGGCCGGGTCGATGGTGAGGCTGCGGGCGATCTCGAGTCGCCGCCTCTCTCCTCCCGACAAAGTATCGGCCCGGTGCGTCGCCAGCTTGCTGAGGCCAAACTCCTCCAGGAGTTCGTCGGCCCGCCGCGCCTGCTCGTCTTTGCCGAGTTTCTGGTATTCCAGAATCGCCATCAGATTATCGCGTACCGAGAGCTTGCGAAAGGCGCTCGGTTCCTGCGCCAGGTAGCCGAGCCCCCGGCGCGCCCGCTTGTACATCGGCCAGTTGGTGATGGTTTCTCCGCCCACCGTAATGCGCCCGGCGTTGGGCCGAACAAAGCCGACCATCATGTAAAACGAGGTGGTCTTTCCCGCCCCATTGGGACCCAAAAGCGCCACGATCTCACCCCGCTCGAGGTGAAAACTCACGCCACCGACGACCGTACGCCGACCGTAGCGCTTGACGAGATTCTGGGCCTCGAGGCTGAACTTGGGAGACGGTTCGGCGGCCCTTTCGGGGGCCGG
>JBMDWS010000348.1:0-1594 GCA_048594695.1 Truepera sp.
GGGCGTGGACGGCAGCCGGACCCTGGTTCAGCTGGCCCGCAAGCACCACGCCGACGAAGGCAAACGCAAGCACGCCGCGCAGTTCGTCATGGGCGACGTGCGCAAGCTCCGCGAGCTGCCCGAAATCAAGCCGGAGAGCGCGGACATCGCGGTCTTCATGCTTAGCATCCAGGACATGGACCCGCTCCACGAAGTTCTGCAGGCTGCGGCCTGGGCGCTGAAGCCAAACGGGCGCGTCGTGATTTTCATGCTGCATCCGGCTTTCCGGGTGCCGCGCCAGAGCGGCTGGGGTTTCGATCCGGGACGCAAGCTCACCTACCGGCGCGTGGACTCGTACCTGACGCCCCGGGGCGTGCCGATGAAAGCCTACGCCGAGGTCACCTCCCGTGCGTCGGGGACGACCTGGAGCTTTCACAGACCGCTGAGCGAGTACATCAACGGCCTGAGCGAATTGGGATTCTTGCTCGAGCGCCTGGACGAACTCCCGGACCCCAACGTGACGAAGGAAACGAAAAAAGAGACGCTCGAGATTCCGCTCTTTGCAGCCCTGAAAGCTAGAGGGATTCGCTAGGCGGAGGCCCCAGCAGCTGCCTCAGGAAGTGCGCTACAACGCCCTCGAACTCTCCGCCTAAACCAGCTTCCAGCCCTCGCCCGATCCCCTCATAGCTCTGGGCGTAAAAGAGCGGACTGAGACGCTGAGCGAGCGTCAGCGCCCGCCCGAGAAGCGCTTTATCGTAGCGCGCCTGCCACGGCTCCAGGTACGCCGCCGAAAGCGTCTCCCAGGTGTCCAGCTTGTGCCACTTATGCTGCAACGTTAGGTCGAAAAAAGGGTGGCTCCAGCAGGCGTCCGTCCAATCGAAAATCGTGACATGCTCCCCATCCACAACGGCGTTACCGAAGTGCAGATCGCCGTGAACGAGCGTTTCGGGCAAACCGCAGGCCGCGAGCGCGTCGATGCTTTCAAGAAGATGGGGCTCGAGCTTTGCCAGTTCTGACCGCTCCCCGGGAGACAGACGGGGGTGGTCGATGCTGTCCCGCAGGAGGTAGGGCGTCGCCCTGCTCAGTCGCTCGAGCCCCCGGTCCGGGCAACCCGCGCCGAGGAGCCTGTCCTTATGCGCCACAGACGCCAGCTGCACCTCACTGAAGCGCCGCAGCACCGCAGCCCCCCGCTCCGGCTCGCCGTCTCCGATCTCCTGCCCGACGAAAGGCTCGAGCACCGTCCAGCCCTTCGTAGGTTCCGTCGCCAGCACCACGGGTGCGAGGTCTGGAAATAGTTCGGCAACCGCCACCGTGATGCGCGGTTCGGCGATAAAGTGGTCCATCGCTGCCTTGAAGTAGACCCTACCCTTCTCTGTTTTTTGCCGCAGTATCGTCGACAGCCCCCAGACCCTGAGCTGTTCAGGATCGCCCACGGGTTCACGGCCCAGGCGCGTGAGTTCGGACCCCAGCCACTCCTTGACCTCGCGGAGCCAGCCGCGCCTGCCCCACGCAGAACGCAAGGGCGGCACCAGGAGTGGGTCGGCATCTTCACGCAAGATCGCCGTCAGCGCCTCTTTTTGGGGGTAAACGAGCGTGTCCAAGTCTCCTTTGCCCA
>JBMDWS010000349.1:0-5247 GCA_048594695.1 Truepera sp.
GCCCAGGTCGTCCTGCGCTGGCATATCGAGCGCGGCGACATCGTTTTCCCCAAATCCGTCACACCCAGCCGGATGAAGGAGAACTTCGAGATTTTCGATTTTGAACTCACGGACGGAGAAATCGCCAAGATCGCTGCGCTCGACCGGGGCGAGGAAGGCCGTACCGGACACAACCCCGATGTCTTTGACTACATTCCTCGCTAACCCCTGACACACGTTTCCGTTCGGTTTTGCAGACCATGAGTGCTGCCAGAGCTTCTCACTCTAGCAGCACTTGTGTTAGGTATCGACCCGGATTCTAAAGGTCATGACCGGTAGCTCGGTCGGAAGCGCATTTTGCAAAGTTTCAGGCGCTTTTCATGGGTTGCGGCTCGGTTGACCGCTCCAAGGTGTGGGTCTTATGGTAGGTACGCCTTCGTGGGAGAAAGCTGCCCAGTAAATACATCATGTGAGAGCCGCAGTCAGGCAGTCTGCGATGCGCTCTGCGTAAACGCCTGTTGGGTCGAGGTCTGGGTCAAAAATGGTGAGATCCATCCCGACGCATAGGGGAGACGCCAGGAGGTCGCGTAGCACCCCTGTAAGCACCGCAAACGAAAGCCCTTGGGGTTCGGGACTGTCTACGGCGGGCATCTCCCTCTCGTCCAGCACGTCGAGGTCGCAATGAATCCAGAAACCCTCGGTCGCTGCCGTAACCGTGTGCAGGATGCTGGGCAGCGCATCAGCAGGATGAATCATAAGCTCGAGGCTCGTCGTCCACTTGAAGCCGAGGTGTGCCAGTTCTCTTAAATGCGGGTCCGTAGGTCGGACTCCAACTAGGTGAACGTCCTCGGGTTGCACATACGGCCCCAGGCCCTCCAGATCGACGAGTCGCGCATCACCTCGCCCGGTGACGATAGCGAGGTCTTCACCTGCTGCAGCGCCGATAGCAGGCGCGTTGTGTGGATGGCGAAAGTCGCTGTGGGCGTCGAGAAAGACGAGGCCGTAGCGTCCTTGGCGTTTGAGGGCGAGTGCGTTACCAATCAGCACACTGCAGTCGCCCCCCAGCACCAGGGGACGCTTCTCGGCCTCGAGAAACGTTCGCAGACGATCGGCCAGCTTCCGCGAAAACGTCGCAATCCCCTCAGCGTTGCGGTCGCCGTTCCCGGGTTTCCACGCTGATATGTAGCGTGGCGGGACTAGACTGCCGCCCTCCTCGGCGCGGAGACGCGACAACAGATTCTGGTCGCGCAGCGCCCAGGGAAGCTTGTAGCATCCTGGCACGACGCCCTCAGCGGGCGGACGCAATCCCAGATTCGATGGTGCGTCCAGCAGGACGAGATTCTTGCGGTTCATGCGCCATTGTAGAGGCTGATGTTGCCCGAGACAAAAGAGAGCGTTGATGACAACTTGTGGGCTCAGCTGACGCCATACACTGTCGGTGTGACGTCGGGCCACCGGAGAGTGAAGGTGTGAACATTCGGATTCGTCGACTCGAGATCTTCGACAAACGTGAACTGGACGGCCTCTGTGACGTTCTGATCGACTGCGTGGAGGGCGGCGCGTCGGTGGGTTTCATGCTGCCGATGACGTGGGCTAAAGCGGAGGCGTTCTGGCAGGGTGTCGCCTCGAGCGTGGCCCTCGGGGAACGTAGCGTCTTCGCTGCGGAAGACGTGCGCGGAGACATCGTCGGAACAGTTCAGCTCATCCTGAACCTGCCGGAAAATCAGCCCTACCGGGGCGACCTTGCCAAAATGTTGGTGCACAGTCGGGTGCGGCGGCAGGGCGTCGGGGCAATGCTCCTGAGCTTCGCCGAGCAGAGTGCGCTGGACGCGGGCAGAACGCTGCTCGTTCTGGACACGGTTTCGGGGAGCGCCACCGAGCGTATGTACGTGCGGCACGGCTGGCAGCGTTGCGGGGAGATACCGAACTACGCGCTCTGGCCCGATGGACGCTTTTGTGCAACGACGTACTATTACAAAGCGTTGGTGGCGCCCTTCAGGCCCACTAGCGTGAATTCTTGACCCTAAGCCCTCGTGACTCCTTGAACCAAAAGCCTAGAGACAAGTTCGGAGACTGTTTTAGTCGGCTTTCCCGATGTTACGGATTCGTGTCCATGATCTATGCAGAAACGAAACCCGGGCACTGCTCAGGCGAGCTGCTGATTCAGCTCTGCGATTCCACCCTCGTAGAGACCCTGTAGCGCCGCGACAACGTCTGCTTCCGACGCGCCACTAGGCTCGAAGGTGACCGACCAGTCCACGTCGGTGCCCCCGTTTCCGTCGTCCGTGAGCTTCATGGTGCTGACATAGTTGGTGAGCGGGAGTGGCATCGGGTCGTGCCCGTGATAGCGCATCGTGGTGTTCGCCTCGTCGACCATGTCGAGCTCTTCCGTAAGATCGGCCCCGTCCTGCATCTTGCAGTAGCGAATAGCGCCCTCACCCGAGCCCTCGAGCCGCGTACTCGCGACCGGCGCGAGGTAGCTTTCGAGCTCACCGAACGAACTGACTTTTTGCCAGACCCGTTCGACGGGCGCGGCGATGTGACCTTTGACGGCGGTTTGTGCCATAGACGACCTCCTGATATCGAAGCTCCAGTCTAGCCGATCTGCGTGGGAAAGTGCGCCACCAGGGCATGTGCATTTCAGCCTACATATGGAAAACTTGCGCGGTGTAGTATTTGTCTCGTGCAAGTATTTCCGGATACCTCCGCCTCTCGCTTTATTCACGGCTTCTGGGCGCTGCGTCACGTACTCATGGCGCGGGTCGCCCCTGCCCTGAGAGAGGCCCACGACCTCGAGATCCCCGAGGTGTTGCTGCTCGAGTACATCGGGCAGAGCGACCTGAGCCCTTCGGAAATTGCCGAGGCGATGAAGATTCCCGCCCACGCCATAAGTCGCAAGCTCGACGGGCTCGAGAAGCGCGAGCTGATCGTCCGCAGCCTCGACCCCAACGACGCTCGCAGGCGCGTGCTCGAGCTGACGCCGTCGGGGGAGCACACCCTGCGAGAAGCGGCGGCGCTCCTCGAGCAGCGGATTGCCGATCTTCTCCGGGTGCTTCCGGTCGATACCCTGGGCACCGTTCTCGACGCTTTCGATCTTGTTGCGCACGGCGCGCCGCAAACCGATGAGCCCCATAGCCACCCGTCACCATCCGAGGAGCCTGTATGACCCTTTCCGCTCGCGACCGCACCTTTACTTTCATCGGCATCCTGCTCGCCCTCTTTTTGGGCGCGCTCGATCAGACTATCGTCTCGACGGCGCTCCCGCGCATTACTGAAGACCTGAATGGCCTTAGCCGCTACGCCTGGGTGGCGACCGCGTACCTGCTGGCCTCGACCGTACTGGTGCCGATCTACGGCAAGCTCGCCGACATGATCTCGCGCAAGACCATCGAACTCTGGGCTATCGGCCTGTTTTTGACCGGCTCGGCACTCTGTGGGTTGGCGGGCGAGTTTGGTCCGTTGCCGCTTCTGGGCGACGGCATGAATCAGCTCATCATCTTCCGGGCGATTCAGGGTCTGGGGGGAGCCGGGCTCTTTGCGATGGCGTTTATCATCATTGCGGACCTTTTCCCACCCGCCGTACGCGGACGCTATCAGGGTTTCGTCGGAGCGGTATTCGGCGTATCGTCGGTGCTCGGCCCGGTGGTCGGGGGCTTCCTGACTGACTACGGCGGCAACATCATCCCCGGCATCGCGGGTTGGAGGTGGGTCTTTTACGTCAATATTCCTTTCGGCGCGCTGGCGCTCTGGTTTATCATTTCGCGGATGCCGCCGCTCGAGCCGCTAGGCGAAGTAGGCCGTCTCGACTACCTCTCGGCGCTATTTCTGGTCCTGGGTCTGACGCCTTTTGTGCTCGCTCTTCAACTCGACACCACTCTCACTGTCAAACTCATCCTCTACGCGGTCTCAGCCGTGTCGCTCCTCCTCTTCGTGCTGCGTTCGCTCCGCTCCGAGAACCCGATTCTCGACCTCAGTCTCTTTCGTAACCGGGTGTTTTCAACGTCCAACGTGGCACTCTTTTTCATGGGTGCGGCGTTTTTATGTATCACCATCTTCCTGCCGCTCTTTATGGTTAACGTCATCGGGGTTTCTGCCACGCAGGCCGGTGCGAGCTTGATTCCGCTGTCCCTGGGCGTGGTCTTCGGCTCGGTCGTCTCGGGGCAGCTTGTCTCGCGTTATGGGCACTACAAAAGGCTCATGTTGCTTGGTGGCGTCGTGCTGATCGTCGGGACTTACTTGCTCTCGAGCATGAGCGTGGACACGCCCTACTGGCAGGTGACGCTCTACATGGTCGTCTGCGGTCTCGGCCTCGGTCCAGCGATGCCGCTCTATACCCTCGCCATTCAAAACGCTGTGGACGTGCGCAAGATCGGTCAGGCGACGTCGGCGAGCCAGTTTTTCCGGCAGATCGGCGGAACCATCGGGGCGGCACTGATGGGTACGGTTCTCGCCACAACGCTCGCAGGTGCCTTCAGCACGGGCACGACGACAGCGGCAACGGGCAGTGCCCCGGTTCAAAATGTCGGGAGTGAAGGTGCAGCTCAGGGGGGGGTAGCCGAGATCGAAGCGGGTATCCGCCAGACTTTTAACGAGCAGTACGCGCTTATCGAACAGGTCGTGCAGACGGGGGATGAGGACGCGCGGCAGCAGCTTCAGAACAATCCGCAGATCCCGCAGGCGTATAAAGCGCGCCTCGATCAGCTGGCTCTCGCCTCTCGGTTGCCCAAAGCCGCACAGGACCGGATGCTGACCGGAATCAAGGCCGAACTCGACAAGCAGGCCGACACGACGGTCGCCCAGGTCACGCAGCAGGTTCGTGAGGCCTTCACCGACGCGGTCACGCGTATCTACTTTTACGCCATGTTTATCGTGGTTGCGGGCGTTCTGGCAACGATGTTTATCCCCGAACTCGAGCTGCGCAAGACCAACGCGCCTGCTCCGGCACCGGCCGCTCACTAGCGACCGGCGTTCTCGCTGCGCCTGCTAGACTCGGCGGTAATGGGTATCTCGAATACAGCCTCCCGCCTGCTGATCGTCTCGGCTTCGATCGGCGGAGGCCACGTGGCGGCGGCGCGGGCCGTGGGGGAGGCCGCGACCGAAGCGGGACTCGCGCCGCATCATATCGATCTGCTTTCCTACACAGCACCGGGGTTTCGTCGCCTCTACCGTCAGACTTATTTTGACCTAGTCCGCACCGCCCCGGACTTTGTCGACTGGGTCGGCAAGCGCCTCGACCGTCGCCCGCGTGAACAGCGCACGCGGCAGGAG
>JBMDWS010000035.1:0-3645 GCA_048594695.1 Truepera sp.
AACTATAACGGCGGAGCGTACAGCCAGGTCGAGGTTTTGGAGGGCGCAGCCGAATACCAGGCGGGCGAGGCCGACAGCGTCAGCGGCATCGAGGTCGTCGACGACACCACCATCGCCCTCACGACGTCCGAGGTCTACGCACCGATCCTGGCCACCTTAGCGGGCATCATGATCTTGCCGGAACACATCTACGGGGAAATTCCCGTGGAGAACTGGCAGACCGACGAGACCAACCGTAGCCCTGTCGGCAGCGGCCCTTTCGTCTTCGACGAGTTCCGTTCCGGCGAACTCATTTCGCTGAACGCCAACGAGAGCTACTTCGAGGGTCGCCCCTGCCTCGACCGTCTCATCGTCCGTTTCGGCGACGCCAACACGATGCTGGCGGCGCTCGTGAGTGGCGAGGTGGACGCTGCGCCCGTGCCCGTGCCGAGTGCGGCGAGCGTCGAGGGCAACCCCGACCTGACGCTTACGACAGTCGAGCAGCTCTCCTTCGACTACGTGGGTACGAACCTGCGTAACCCTATTCTTGCCGACCAGGCGGTCCGCACGGCGATGGCCGAAGCGATCAACCGCGAAGCGATTGTGAGCGGACTGATGTCGGGATACGGTACGGTCGTCGACACGATCTTTCCCAAGTCGCACTGGGCTTATCCGCAGGACGTCGCGCCGATCCCCTACGATCCTGAAGGCGCTGCTGCGATGCTGGACGAAGCAGGCTGGACGATGAACGGCGGTGTTCGCAGCAAGGACGGTCAGGATTTGCGTTTCCGGCTTTTCTACACCACCGGGAACCCCGTCCGTGAACGCGGCGCGGCGCTCATTCAGGCCAACCTCAAGCAGCTCGGCGTCGAGATCGAACTGCAGAGCATGGATTTCCCGACCCTGGTGACCTACTTGCTTCCCAAAGACGACAAAGGGACACCTCGAGCCGTCGAGGCGAGTGACTTCGACCTCTTTATCCTCGGTTTCGGCATCGAACGCGACCCGAGCGAGTATCTGTCGTACTTCACCGAGGCGGGTCAGCCACCCAACGGCTACAACTTCACGGGCTACACCGATCCCGCCGGTGGCGACCTGCTCGTGCAGGGTCAGGAGACCATCGATACCGACGCGCGCACGAAGCTCTACAACGACTTCGGTCTGCTGATGCGCGAAGAGCTGCCCTGGATTCCGCTCGCCCAGCCGCAAGCTCTCTACGGCAACGGGCAGCGCCTGCACAACTTCGCCCCCGACATTCGCGGAGTCAACGTCGGAGTCACGACGTGGTGGGTCGAGTAGTGTGGGCCAGTTAATGTGGGCCGATAGTGTGGGTCAAACAGGCTAGTGCTCGGCTACATCGCCAACCGGACCCTGCAAGGTGCACTGCTGCTCGTTCTGGTCTCGTTCATCTCCTTTGCGGTGATGCTTTTGGCCCCCGGCAACGCGATGCAGACCTTTATCAACCCCCGCATGAGCCCTGAGGAGATCGCCCGCGCCGAGCGGGCGCTCGGGCTCGACAAGCCCATTCCGGTTCAGTATGTAGGCTGGCTCGGTAACCTCGTGCAGGGCAACTTTGGCTACTCGGTGCGTAATGGGCAGAGTGTCTCTGAACTGCTGCGGCAACGGGCCGGTCCGACCCTGCTGCTAAGTGTCACGTCGTTTGTTCTGGTTGTTCTCATCGCACTCGGCGTCGGTATCTACTCGGCAGCGCGGCCCTATTCGTTTATCGACTACCTGAGTACGACGCTGGTCTTTGTAGGGATCAGCGTCCCTAGTTTTTTCTTTGGACTTCTTCTGATCTATTTTTTCGCCGTCAGGCTGGGCTGGCTGCCGACCTCGGGGTTTGAGAACTACAACGCCGACTTGCAAGGCTTACCGCTGGTTTTAGACCGCATTCGTCACATGGTTCTGCCCGTCTGTGTGCTGACGCTGACGGGCCTGGCAAGTATCCTGCGCCATGTCCGCGCTTCGGTCGGAGAAGCGCTCAGGCAGGATTACATTCGCACGGCTCGTTCCAAAGGCGTGAGCGAGTACGCCGTTCTGACGCGGCACGCCCTGCGAAACGGCCTTATTCCCGTCATTACGCTCCTGGGGCTGGCCCTACCGGGCTTTTTTGCCGGTTCGGTCATTACCGAAACGATCTTCGCCTGGCCTGGAATGGGCCGCCTTCTCGTCGATTCGGTCTTTGCCCGCGACTACCCTGTATCCATGGCGATCAATGTAATTACCGCTGCGCTGGTCATCCTGGGCAGCCTCCTGGCCGACATCCTCTACGGCTTTGCCGACCCCAGGATTCGTATGGGCGGATGAGCCTGACGTCTCCGGTTTTGGTGGCACCAGCAAAGGCCAAGGGGCGGAGGTGGGCGCGCTTTCTGCGTCACCGTCTGGCATTGCCGAGTCTTCTTTTTCTTGTCGCACTGGCTTTTATCGCGGTCGCAGCGCCCTGGGTCGCACCCCACGATCCTTACACGCTAGCGACGAGCGCCGAAGGGAATATCTACTTTGAGAGCCCACCGAGCCGCGAGTTCTGGCTCGGTACCGACGCCATCGGACGCGACGTGCTCTCGAGACTCATCTACGGTACCCGTATCTCGCTTGCCATCGGCCTCAGCGCGTCTCTCCTCGCGCTCGTTGTCGGCACCACGCTCGGTATCCTCGCTGGATACCGGGGCGGTGTCACCGACGCGCTGCTCTCGCGCCTGACCGACGCAGTTGCCGCCTTCCCCAGCCTGTTTCTCATCTTGACGATCTCGAGCTTCGTGAGCCCGAGCCTCCTGAACGTCGTGGCTGTCATCGGGTTTCTCTCGTGGGTGCCGACCTTCCGCCTGATGCGTGCTGAGACGCTCAAGCTTCGGCGTCAGGAGTTTGTCGAGGCCGCAGGCGCGCTCGGCTCGAGAGACGGGCGGATCATGGTGCGTCATATCCTGCCCAACGCCATCGCGCCGATCATCGTGCAGACGACGCTCGGGGTAGCCGACGCCATCCTGACCGAGTCCGCGCTGTCGTTTCTGGGTTTGGGTGTGCAGCAGCCATTGGCGTCGTGGGGCACCATGCTCGCCGACGCCCGCACCATCACCGTGCTGCAGAACCAGCCCTGGCTCTGGCTGCCCGCCGGCTTTGCCATTCTCGGCACGGTTCTGGCGATCAATTTCTTGGGCGACGGCGTGCGCGACAGCCTCAATCCGCGTGAGGTCTAAAGCGTGAGCGAGCTTCCGAACGCCGACTTCTACGAACGCTACGCGCAGCTCGCGACCCGCGTCGCGGTACCGATTCAGACGGGGCAAGACCTGCTCGTCCTCGCGCCACCCGAAACGTCTGCGCTCGTTCACGCCATCACAGCGGCGGCTTTTGCCCATGGCGCTGCCGACGTACGGGTGATCTACGAGGACGCCGCTTCCGAAGCCTTGAGAACGGCTGCTGCTGCGCCGGACAGACTCGACGTGGTACCGCCCTTTGCCGACATGTTGACGCACCACGCCCAGGCGGGGCAGCCTGTTCTCACGTTGCACGCAGCCACGCCCGGCTCGAGCACGCCGACGTTCGGGGCGCGCGCTGCCCGAGTGCTGGCCGCGCGCAATCGGGCGCTCGAGACCTACGGCAAGCTTCGCTCGCGGGTCGCCTTCCCCTGGAGTGTGATGGCGGTGGCTACCCACGACTGGGCGTCTT
>JBMDWS010000350.1:0-2969 GCA_048594695.1 Truepera sp.
ATCGCCTTCTCGATCATCGCGGGCGTCGATCCCGCCATCGGTCTCTACGCCTCATTCACCATCGCTGTGACCATCGCCTTTGTCGGCGGGCGTCCTGGCATGATCAGCGCCGCCACAGGCGCAATGGCTCTGCTCATGATCGGCTTAGTCAGAGATCATGGACTGGAATACCTGTTCGCCGCGACCATCCTGACCGGCGTGCTGCAGATCGCTTTCGGCGTTTTCCGACTTGGGCGTTACCTCAAGTTCGTACCCCGCAGCGTGATGATCGGCTTTGTCAACGCTCTGGCCATTCTGATCTTCATGGCGCAGCTCCCGCAGTTCGCGGGCGAAAATTGGCAGATGTACGCGATGGTTGTCGCTGGCCTCGCCATCATCTATGGCTTACCCCTACTAACCAAAGCCGTTCCTAGCGCCCTGGTGGCCATCGTTGTTTTGACCGTTGTAAGCATTCTTACTGGCGCGAACGTTGGTACGGTGGGCGACATGGGTGAGCTGCCAACTGCGTTTCCCTTCTTTAGCCTTCCAGCTATACCCCTGAACCTTGAAACCCTGGGGATTATCCTGCCCGTATCGCTGACACTGGCGATGGTGGGGCTGCTCGAGTCCCTGCTCACAGCGCAGATCGTCGATGACATGACCGACACCAACAGCAACAAGAACCGGGAGTCCAGAGGTCAGGGAATTGCCAACATCGTGACCGGATTTTTTGGCGGTATGGCAGGCTGCGCCATGATTGGGCAATCGGTCATCAACATCAAATCGGGCGGTCGCGGGCGGCTCTCCGCTCTGGTCGCGGGCGTGTTCCTGCTCTTCCTCATTCTGGTGCTCAGCCCTTGGGTGCGGCAGATTCCGATGGGGGCCCTCGTGGCTGTGATGTTCATGGTGTCGTTCAGTACCTTCGACTGGTCGTCACTGCGCGACCTGAGGGTCATCCCCGTAGGTGAATCGTTGGTGATGGTGGCGACCGTAGCGACGACCGTTCTGACGCACAACCTGGCGCAGGGTGTACTGGTTGGCGTACTCCTCAGCACTCTCTTTTTCGCTCGCAAGGTTTCGAAGCTGTCGAGCGTCGTGAGCAGCCTGAGCGATGATGCAAAGACCCGCACCTACCGGGTTCGTGGTCAGCTCTTTTTCGTCTCGACGCAGAATTTTATCGGCGCATTCGACCATCAGGAAGACTTGGAGCGCGTCATCATCGACCTTGAAGACGCTCACATCTGGGACGGGTCGGCCATCGCTGCACTCGACAAGGTGGTGATGAAGTACATGCGGCGTAACATCAAGGTCGAGCTTGTCGGTCAGAACGAGGCGAGTGACGCGCTCATCACCCGGCTGGCTCAGCACCACCTACCCGGGGCGCTTGAGCGCGTTTCCGCCCACTGATTCGTAACGCAAGTCCTGCGGAATATGGATTTCGCTGTGCGCGTACAGGCGTAACTGCCGCATAGCGAAGCGTCCAAACTCTTAACTCGATAGGAGAATTATGCCTCCTGCTACTTTCCCTACCCACCAAACATGCGTGTGAAGAAGACCTCCCTGGAGCAAGCCACTTCTAGGCTCCAAGAACTAGATGCACTTCGTGGTCTGGCCGCTGTAGCGGTGCTGGTGTTTCACTATACGAGCCGTTACGACAACCTTTACGGGCATCCCACGCTCGTTGCCGACTTCTGGTTAGGTGAGTACGGGGTACAGCTCTTCTTCATGATCAGCGGCTTCGTCATCTTCATGAGCTTAGAGCGAGTGCGATCACCGCTAGATTTTATTGTTGCGCGGGTATCCCGCCTCTACCCGGTCTACTGGGCGGCGGTCACCCTCACCTTCGCGGTTACCGCACTCGCCGGGCTGCCACAGCTCGAGAGTTCTTGGTGGGAGGCTCTAATCAATCTGACGATGGTGCAGCGTCTTGTCGGTGTATCCCATGTGGACGAGGTTTACTGGACGCTCACTGTCGAACTAGCGTTCTACGCGCTGATGTGGCTTGCGCTCGTCGCCCGGCAGCTTCAAAATATCGTCCGCTGGGGAGGGGCTTGGTTGGTTCTAATGCTAGCTTATGCCCTGGCTGGCGAGCTGTTCGGGGTCACGCTACCTGGAGCTGTCGGTAACTTTCTGCTTCTTGAACACGGGCACCTCTTTTTCGCCGGGATCTTGTTTTATCAGCTCTACAAAGGGCAAGCCTCCCGGTTTGCTCTGCCACTACTGGGCGCGTGTCTGGTCGTTCAGTTCGTCATCGGCTCGTTCGTTTCCGGTCTGATTGTCGCGTTATTTTTCGTTCTATTCTTCCTCTTACTGAAGGGCTGGCTCAATATGCTGGTGGTCCCGCCTTTACTCTTCCTCGGCAGCGTCTCGTACAGCCTCTATCTGCTCCACCAAAACATCGGCTACGTCATAATGCGCGAGCTATATGGACTCGAGGGCGTGCTTCCGGCTTGGTTCATTCTGGGGGTACCGTCCGCGCTTTCGCTGGGCTTGGCTGCCCTGTTCACCTTTTGCATCGAGCGTCCCGCCCTCCGTATCGTGCGCGAGCGTTACCGAAAGGGTACAGGCTTAGCTTCTTTACTAAGAATCTTCAGATTTCGCAGGGCCTGAACAAACCTCCTCCGATCTTCGCCCTGTTCAACGCCGGGCTATCCCTAAGCGGCGTGGGGGTCGGTACGGTCACGCTCGGGGTCGCCCTGGGCTTGGTGCTGGGCAAACCTCTAGGCGTGGTGCTGCTTAGCTTCGTTGCAGTCAAAATGGGACTGGCACAGCTGCCCACTGGCGTGACCTGGCGCGGCGTCGTGGGTGTCGGTCTGCTCGCAGGGATCGGGTTCACCATGTCGCTCTTTATCGCGGGCTTGTCGTTCGGCGGCGAGCTCTATGACGAGGCTCGTCTGGGTATCATCTGCGGCTCCCTCATATCCGCGGGTTTAGGTACCGCCTTGCTCGCCCTTCGGAGGCGTTCATGAACGCGCTCCAGAGGTTACTTA
>JBMDWS010000351.1:0-7282 GCA_048594695.1 Truepera sp.
CTGACCGGAAACATCGTCGCGGATCTGCTCTCGGTCCTGCGGCCTCATGCGAACGCCCTCGCTCCGGCGATGAACCCCTAGAACATCCGAATTGTCTGGGCTGTCCTCGTTGGGAAGTCGACAAACGTTTACACTTAAGGGCAATGAAGCAAGGTTTCAAGGTTTTGCGCTCGGGCGAGAAGACCGACTTCAATCTCGGGGTGGTGGTCGAGTCGCTACAGGGCGTTGGCCTCAGTACCAACAAAGCGATTCAGCTAGCCCGGACGCTCGAAAAGCACTTCCGCGACAAGAAGGCGAAAACAGTCAAGCTCGAGACGCTCGTGGCTGTACTCGGTGGGCTGATCGAGGAGGATGCCGGACCGGAAGTCGCCGAGAGGTTCAGGCAGCAGCCCCCGCCCTTCGCTCCCCTAAGCGTGAGTCATGGGGAGGATGAAAGCAGCGCCGCATTCTCGCGCCGCACGCTGGCGGGTATGCTGGAAAAGCAAGGGTTTTCCTTCAAGGAATCGAACGTGCTGGCGCGGCAGGTGGAGGGTGAACTGCGGCGCAGCGGGGCAGACCTCATCACACCGCTCGAGCTTACCCATCAGACGGCGCTGGTCATCGGCTCGCGCTTTGGCCCGGAGACCCGGGCGCGCTTCGAAGCGTCGACCGGGCAACCCTCAGAGCTGTGGGTGGTGCAGGACGACGGCGTGCGCGTTCCCTACTCGCGGGGGATCTTGGCCCAGTCGCTTATGGCGCTCGGCCTGAGCCCCGACCTTTCCTATCAATTGGCCAAACGCGCCGAGCTGCGGCTCTGGCGGTTGGGACGATACGAACTTTCTATCTCGCTGCTGCGCCAGAGCGTCAAGCGCGTCCTTTTGCAGGACGCGGGTGAGGAGTTCGTGCGCCGCTACGAGCTCCTGCACGCCCTGCGCCGCCCCGAACGTCCACTCATTATCCTGATCGGCGGCGCGCCGGGGGTCGGCAAGTCGAACCTGGCGTCTGCGCTCGCCTACCGCCTAGGGATACCCAGGATCGTCTCGACCGACGCCATCAGGCAGGCGCTCCGCAGTCTGATCAGCGCCGAACTGAGTCCCGAGTTGCACACCTCGAGCTTTGCGGCTTGGCGTGCCGAACTGCTCCCGAGCGAGAGCCCCAAACCCAAACGCAAGCGTGTTGTGCGCGGGTTTCAGCGGCAGGTGCAGCAACTGACCGCGCCGCTAGAGGCTATCGTCGCGCGAAGCCTTCTCGAGGCGACCTCGCTGGTCATGGAGGGGATTCACCTGGTTCCCGGTTTTATTCCCTCGGACGCGCTCGAAGGAGCCATCATCGTCGAGCTGATGCTGATGGTCTCAGACCCCGAACTGCACAAGAGCTATTTCGGTGTGCGCGAAGTGCAGACGCGCAGCCAAAGGCGGCTCGAGCACTACCTCGAGCACTTCGATGAAATTCGCATGATTCAGGACTTTTGTCTGACGCAGGCCAGAGCGGAAAACGTACCCATTATCGAGGCGACCGATTTCGACACACTTCTCGAGCAGGCAATCGAACATATCCTGAACGCCGCGCTCGCGACCGACTCGGTGCCGCTAGAAACCGAATTGGAGGCGCTGACGCAGGAACTGGTGCCGACCTAGGACCGGGCGAGCGCGGACGCTGTTACTTTTTGAGATCGAGGACGATGTGGCGATCGGCCAGCCAATCCTTGAGTGAGACCGTACCTTCCGGCTCTTGCACCATGACGTCGTGCCCGGAAGGACTGATGAACCCGCTTAGGCTCACGACGCTGCCGCTACTCAGGCGGCTGACGTTTTGCACGGTCGCAGGGGGTGTCGGGGGAGGGGAGATGATCAAGATGACGTTGGCAAGGGGCGTAAGCTTGGCCTCAAGCTCGAGCGCGCCCTGATGGACGCTGCCGGTGACGAAGACGGTGCTCAGATCGGCGCTGGTTACCTGGACCCGCGCGCCCTCCCCCAGAACCTCCAGGCCACCTATGGCGGTGCAGCCAAGGAGGCACAGGAGCGTCTCTAGCACGGGGCAGAGCCTAAATCAACGAGAGGGCGCAGTTCGCGAGGCGTCATCTCCTCAGGTTAAAGCGTCGACTCGAGCGTTAGGTTCAAGTAAGATGAAGATGTCTTAAAACAGAGATTTAGTTATTCGAGAAGCAAGACTTCACGCTTTCGTGCCGGACGAGTGACCGAAGGGTTCGGGGCGCACCGCGCTAGGTTCCGGTGAGACTCTTCGGAATGCTAGGCTTGCAATGTGCGACGTTTTTTGCCCCGTGCTCCGATGCTCGTGCTGTTGGGCCTTGCGTTGGGGTTTGTCCTGCTCCCCTTCGGCTGGAGCCGGGCACAGTCTATTTCCTACACGGTACAGGTCGCTGCACTCTCGAGCCAGAGTTCGGCGGAAAGTCTGCGCCGGACGCTGCGCGAAGCGGGCTACCCGGCTTATCTGGTGAGTGTTCCCGGTGACGCGCAAACGATCTACCGCTTGCGGGTAGGCGCGTTCGCCAACCGCGAGGCGGCGCAGACCTACGCGCTGGCGATGCGTGGCGTGGGGGGGACGGTGCCTGCGCCCGCCCTGGCAGAAGGGATTCCCCCCGACCTCATCCCCCTCGAGCCGGATTTTGTCGCCTCGTATCCTCTGACCGGGGGACGGCTCGAGGTCATACCCTGGGGAGAGGCGGCGGCGCTCCGGGTGCAGGCCACGGTCGAGAACAGACCCGAAATCGCCCGCTACCGCGTGCTGGTCCCGGGCGGGGCGAGCTTCGCGGCCTGGCGGGCGGCGCCGCTGCCGGGGCCGGGTGACGGGTCGAGCGAAGGGCGGGACGCTCTCGAGCGCGTCGTCAACTTGCCGGTCCCGACCCCAGAGCGCCTCGCTGCGGTCGCGGAAGCGCTGGGCCTCACGCCGGAACAGGTGCAACCCTATGTGTTTCAGTCGGCGGCTTCCGGCCCCTACTTGATCATAGCGGAGCGCTTCGACCCGGAGAGCGGTACAGGCGCGCGCTACCCGGCGCTGGGTAACCCCGCGTCGGGGGGTGTGAGCCCGGCTGGCCCCGACCTTATCTGGTTCGGGCAGGCCGCACCCGAGGGGTTTCCTGTCACGCTGCCGGAGCCACTCTTCTCGCTCTCGCGGCTGCTCGAGAACGGTCGGTTTGCCCCGCCGTCAGGCGAACTCACCGGGCGAGGTTGGCAAGCACGGACTGAAGGGGATTTCAGCACGCTCACGGTCGGCAACCGCACCTGGCGCGCTCTGGTCGGCACGCCGCTCTGGGCTGGAGGCGACTTTTTGCTTGTTCTCGCCGACGGTGCGGTGGCGCTCTACGAGTTGAGGCGGCCCTAGACGCGCGTCCGAGTCTTGCGAAGGCCTGTAAAAGGGACCGAGAGGTGCAACTATCGCGAAAAAAGAGGCCCTCATGGGGCCTCTTTTGCGTTTTGTGACAGTCGTTAAGAAGCTGCCGCACCACTTACCACGTCCTGCTCGGAGCGGGAGATATGCACGTTCGCCTCACGCTCCGCGAGGTAGCGTTCGGTCGCCATGGCCGCGCGCGTGCCCGCCCCAACGCTGGTCGAGAGCTGCCGGTAAACCTCGTCTGCGACGTCGCCGGCGGCGAAGATGCCGGGAACGCTGGTGTAGATCTCGTCGCGCACCTTGACGTAACCCGTCGAGGTCAGCTCGAGCAGCCCGCTCAGGTAGTCCGTGTTGGGGTTATGTCCGACGTAGATAAAGACCCCATCGGTGTCGATAACGCGCTGCTCGCCACTCTCGAGGTTGCGCACGGCGACCCCGCTGACCTGCTCATCGCCCAGAACTTCTTCGACGACCGTGTTCCAGACCCATGCCATCTTAGGGTTGGCGAAGGCGCGCTTTTGCGCTTCCTTGTTGGCCCGCAGCTCGTCCCGGCGGTGAATGACCGTGACCTTGTCGGCGAACTTGGTCAGGAACATACCCTCCTCGACGGCTGCGTCGCCGCCCCCGACCACAATGACGTGTTTGCCCCGATAAAAAAACCCGTCGCAGGTCGCACAGGTCGAAACCCCGCGACCGTAGAACTCGTCTTCACCGGGAACACCCAGACGGCGCGGGGTAGCGCCCGTGGCGATAATGACCGCCTTGGCGTCGTAGGCGCCGCCGTAGCCTGTGACGCGGAAGCCGTCGCCGCGCGGCTCGAGCCCCTGCACCTCGTCCATAAGGATCTCGGCACCGAATTTCTCGGCTTGTCGCACCATGCGCTGCGACAGCTCGGGGCCGCTCACGGTCTCGTCGAAACCGGGGTAGTTCTCGACTTCCTGGGTCTGGGCGATTTGCCCGCCGGGCAAGCCTTTTTCCAGAATCCGCGTGCTGAGCTGGGCACGGCCTGTGTAGATGCCTGCCGTGAGCCCAGCGGGGCCACCCCCGATAATGACGACATCGACTGCTACAGGATTTTGGCTGGTTTTCGTCATGTTTTCCTCCGCGCACACCCGATCCGAGTGTGCCTTTGCACTATTAAAAATGTACCACGAGAGGCGAGCGCGGTCTGTTCGGGCGCTGACGTGCGCCTCATGCCTGCGGCGGGGTGTCGCCTTGCAAGAGGGTCATGGCGAGGGTCATGAGTTCCTCTTCGGTCAGTTCGGAGGACTCGAGCCGCTCCCCACTACTGAGGCCGGCGGTGTAGGCAAAGCCCTCCTCGGAGACGAGCACACTGGCCCAGTCGAGTTCGACCTCGGCCTCGAGCTGCCAGCCTTCGGGTAGGTTCGCCAGAAGCGCCGCGCCACTCGCCTCGCTCAGCAGTTCTGCGATCTCGGGTGCGCGTTCCGGGTCGAAGGCGGCGAGATCGGTGCCGTACTCGAGGGCTACGAAATCGTCGTCGGCTGCCGCGAGGGTTTCAGCCAGGACGAAGCGACGACGCAGGGTTTCGGCGTCGTCGGGTGCGACGGGTACTGCCAGCAGGTAGGTTTTCTCGGGACTTTCTGCTGCGAGCAGCAGGCGCGCTGCTGGTTCGCTGTCCGGTTCCTCGAGATAGGGCTCGATCACGTCCTGCCCGGCACTCGTCAGGCTGTAGAGTTCCAAATTGACCGAGCTTTCAAAGCCCTCGCGTTCGACCCAGCCCTTGGCAATATAGTTTTCGGCGTCTTGCGTGGCGACTCGGTCGGCGGTCTCACCTTCGCTATAGAGATACCAGGCATTGTCGCTGCGACTATGTACCAGATAGGCACCGTAATAGAGCGCGCTAAGATCGCGCTGTTGAGGGGTTGAGAGCATAGCCTTTAGTCTCGCATACCCGCGGTGTGGTCGGTGTGCGGTAGTCGGTTTGTAGCCCAGCGCTAGGCGGTTTCGGGCTGCGGCTCGGCTTTGGGCTGCGGCGTGTAACCAAACAGGTGACGTTCGCGGATGAGGTTGGCGACCTGCGGCGGCACCATAAGCTCCCAGGAATCGTCGTGGTCCTGAATCTTGACCAGCACCTCGCGGGAAAAGATATGCAGGAAGTCTTTGTTGTAAAAGTCGATGGATTCGATGTAGCCGTTTTCGACGAGGTGCGCGTAGAGGTTACGCAGGTGTGGATCGACCTTGAGTTTTTGCACCGTAATGAGGCGATGCGTGTCCGGTTCCTGTAGCGGGTAGATGTAGAGTCGCAGGTTGTTCTTGAAGAGCCGTCCGAAAGACTCCAGGATGCCCCCCTCGAGGTCGTCGTAAAAGCTCTCCCGAAAAAGTTCTTCCAGGCTCGGGATGCCCATGGTGATGGCGATGGGTTTTTTGGTGTAGCGCCGCAGGAAAGCCGCAAGCCGGTAATACTCGAAATAGTTCGAGATGAGCACGGTCGCGCCTGTCGCAGCGAGCACGTCGGCTCGGGCGAGAAAGTCCTGGTAGTCGATCTCGCCGGTTGCCAGGAGGTTTCTCATAGTCAATTCCATGAGTTCGACGACCTCGCCGTCGCCGGGCTCGAGCTGCTGGGTAAACTGCCCGCGCGCGCAGGCGATCATGTCGAGGTTGACGTACGTGACCGGGCGAAACGAGCCGCGTTCGACCAGAATGGGTTTTTTGTAGAGCACTTCCGAGGGTTGCAGCACCTTGCCCTCGGCAGAGAACATGGCTGCGTCGCTCAAGCCTAGCTGCACGAGCTTGAGCGCCATCAGGCGGTGGTCGACGCCCTCGAACTGCGGACCGGAAAAAGCGATCATGTCGACTTCGATGCGCGCCGTCGTGAGGTCGTCCAAGAGGCAGCGCATGAGGTCGTCGGGGGAGTCCGCGTCGCCATGAAAGAGGGCGCCGTAGATTAGGTTGACGCCCAGGATACCAAGCGCCTCTTGCTGCGCGACGGTCTCCTTGTCGAGCATCCTGACGTGAATCACGATGCGGTTAGGGGGCGTGTTGGGGGCCGACTGATAGGCGATGCCCATCCAGCCGTGATAGTCGCCCCCTGCCTTGAAGCCCCGGGCCACGACGGTATTGGCAAAAACGAAAAAACAGGTGTCGGCCTGACGGTTGGAAAGGCGCTCGTGAAGCAGTTCGTACTCGTAGCTGAGCATGGTCTCTAGACGGTCGCGCGAAACGTAACGCTTGGAGTGACCATAGATCGCGTCGCTGACGGTCATGTCATACGCGGAGATGGACTTGGCGATGGTTCCTGCCGCAGCCCCGGCTTGGAAAAACCAGCGCACGACCTCTTGGCCAGCACCGATCTCGGCGAAGGTTCCGTACTTGCTCGGGTCGAGGTTGATCTCGAGCGCCTTTTGCTGCGTCCCGACTTTTTTCTTATCTTCTCGTCGTTCTGTCATGGTAGCACCGCCGCTCTCCCTGCCGTATCTAGGGCTTCGCACTCTCATTGTAACGAAGTGCCGAGTCCAACGTGCGAGAAGCCTGTGGCCTCACGGCTCCACGCTCGGAACATGCCGATTTGCTGTAACAGGCTTCGCTGAGGCTAGTAACTATCCTTGGACTGTGCATTTACTGGCACTATGTATCCCTGGGTCTGCTCGCTGCGAGTGACCAGGCAGTGCGCTTGCGCTTTTTAGGCGGAAGTGTTACATTCAAACCACTTAAAAATTTTTGCGAAAGCGGTTTCGTAGCGTGCACCGGCGAGGCTGTTCTGAGCGTTGAAAGGTACAGGGGTGTCTACAGGTAGACGTGTCTCGATCCGGACTGTTGCAGCAGTTGCTGGTGTGGCAGTCGGTACGGTTTCCAAGTCGCTTAACGGTGACCTAGAGATTTCCGAATCGACGCGGGACCGTGTGAGGCAGGTTGCGCGTGAGCTGGGCTACCGCCCCATGGCCCAGGCGCGCGGCTTGGCGCGGGGACGTACGGGGAACATCGCGGTCGCCGT
>JBMDWS010000352.1:0-1791 GCA_048594695.1 Truepera sp.
CGGGGGTACAAAACGCTCCTGCTCGAGGCCCACGACTACGCCAAGGGTACGAGCAGCCGCTCGACAAAGCTCGTTCACGGCGGCGTGCGCTACCTGGCGCAGGGCAACATCAGCCTCGTGCGCGAGGCGCTGCGCGAGCGCGGCCTGTTACGGCAAAACGCGCCGCACCTCGTGCGCGACCTGGGCTTCGTGGTTCCGGCCTATGACTGGTGGGCAGGTCCCTATTACGGCATCGGCCTGAAACTCTACGATGTGCTCGCCGGCAAACTCAACCTCGGCTCCTCGAAATACCTGAATAAAGACGAGGCCCTCGAGAAAGCCCCGACCTTGCAGCAGGACGGCTTGCAGGGCGGCATCCTCTACTTTGACGGGCAGTTCGACGACTCGCGCCTCGCCATTAGCCTGCTGCGGACGCTCGAGGAACACGGCGGCGTGGCGCTCAACGGTGCGGCGGTCGTCGGGCTGCTCAAGGAGGGTGAGAAGGTCGGTGGGGTGCGCTGGCGTGACGCCGAAACGGGCGAGACGCATGAGGCCAGAGGCAAGTGCGTCATCAACGCAACCGGCGTATTCGTCGACAGTGTGCGTACGATGGACGATCCCGAAGCCAAGGCCATGCTGAGCCCGAGCCAGGGCGTTCACGTGGTGGTCGGGCGAGAGTTTTTGCCAGGCAAGAGCGCCATCATGATTCCGCGCACCGACGACGGGCGGGTGCTCTTCGCCGTTCCCTGGCACGAGGAAGTGGTGATCGGCACTACCGACACGCCGGTGCCCGAAGCGAGCCTCGAGCCCAGGCCGCTCGCGGAAGAGATCGACTTTATTCTCCGCACCGCCGCGCAGTACCTGAACCCCGCACCGACCCGCGAGGACGTTCGGAGCGTCTACGTGGGCCTGCGCCCACTCGTTAAGGCCGACGAGGGCAAAGACACCAAGGCGCTCTCCCGCGACCACGTCATTCGTGTCTCCGAAAGCGGCCTCATCACCCTGACCGGGGGTAAATGGACGACCTACCGCCGCATGGGCGAAGACACCGTCAACCGCGCTGCGGCGCAGGCAGGGCTGCCCGAACGGCAGGTCATCACGCCAAACCTCAAGCTTCACGGCTGGACCGATCAGCCGCAGGACGAAGCCGACCACTGGCGCGTCTACGGCAGCGACCTCGCAGCACTCAAGGCGCTCCCTGGGGCCGACACCCCGCTTCACCCCGACCTGCCCTATACCGAAGCCGAGGTGCGCTGGGCCGCCCGCTGCGAGCAGGCCCGAACGGTCGAAGACGTTCTCTCCCGGCGGACCCGCGCTCTGCTGCTGAACGCTCGAGCGAGCGCCGAGGCAGCGCCCCGCGTCGCCGAACTGCTCGCCGAAACGCTTCACAAAGACGAGGCTTGGCAGCGTGAACAGGTCGAGAGCTATCAGGCGCTGGCGCAGCAGTATCAGCTTGACTGAACGGAGGCGTCCATGCCCGTAAGACTCGCGCAAGAGGAAGACATCCCCGCCCTGCAGAGGCTCGACCGCTGGCCCAAGGAATGGGCATGGCGGCACAAGATCGCGGGGGGTGAGGTCATTGTGCTCGAGGTCGAGGACAAGGTCGTCGGACTCGCCCGCTACGACCTGCTCTGGACCACCGTGCCGTTTCTAGGGCTCATCGAGATCGAAGAGGCGCACCGGAAACAGGGACACTCGAGAGCCCTGCTGACGTTTTTGACCGCGCATCTTAGGGCGCAGGGCTACGTCGCGCTGCTCTCGTCGTCGCAAACGAACGAGCCCGAGCCGCAAGCGTGGCATGTTCATATGGGT
>JBMDWS010000353.1:0-1816 GCA_048594695.1 Truepera sp.
TCGGCGGTAGAGATTACCAACCTCGTATTCACGCCCGGCTAGGGGGCTAAGCCTGTGCCTCTGACTGAAAGGAAGTAGGTATGGCTTTTTTACAGTTCAACGCCTTCCCGGGCAGCCTGATCAACGTGGGCTTCGAGGAAGGGACCTTAAAGCGCAGAAACGTGCGTGGGGGCGCGGGCAGGAGCGCCGGGGGCGTCTTGATGATGGACCGCCAGTACCCCTGGGACACCTACACCGTCGATTCGGTCCTGCTGGACACCGCCGAGTTCGAGTCGGTCCTGAACGCTGTCGGTTCGGATACGACGGGCTACAAGGTCTGCACGCTGGACGGCGACTTCGCGCCGCTCTCCCTGGGCCAGCGGATCGTGCTGGTCCGCGTGGTCGGCTGGAAGTTCGAGGACAGCCGCTACCGGCGCATCTCTTTCGAAATGATCCAGGCCCAGTGAGGAGGACAGCGTGAGGAAGCACGAGCAGAGCGAGTTTGTCGCCTACGTCGGCCCCAATAATCGCCAGTACGACTACACGGTGCGGGTTCACGACGGCTCGAGCTGGACCGACCTCACCCGGCTCTATGGCCGGGATTTCGTCAAGAACGTCTCCATCGACGAAACGCTCGACACCCCAAGCCGCCAATGCGACGTGACGGTGCAGCGGCGTTTCGACCTGGTGGAAATGTCGCCGCCGCCCAACAAGGACTACCTCGTAGACCGTGGGGCTCTGTCGCTCGACAACCCGCTCGAGGTCTGGACGCAGATCTCGGTGACGGGGACTCAGCACCCGCCGATCTGCGTGTTCCAGGGGCGCATCGCCTCGGTGGACCCCGGCAAGGACGAAATCAAGATCATCTGCCGCGACGTGTGCCACGACCTGACGCAGCTCTATATCGCGCCGGGTCTCACAGGTCCGGCGACGAGCCCGACGCAGGCACCGCAGCCGGGCGGCGATGAGGAATACGAAGGGACGGCTGGCTAGGGATGGCGACGACCTATAACCCCGATGAAGCGCCCTACGTCGAGCTGTCCGGCCCGGTGCAGCAGGTCATGGCCTTCATCCTGCAAAAGTACGGCTTCAACCTGGCGAGTCTCAGAGTGGTCGGCAACCCCGACTGGGCCATCAATCCCTACAAGCAGGAGCGTATGCCCGTCTGGGAGGCGCTGGACCGGCTGGTGAAGATGATCGGCTGGGACCTGCGCTGGCGCTGGCTGCCCGACTCGCGCACCACGGGTCAGCTCACCCTGCTCGAGCCGTCGCGCTCGGTAGCCAATAACGTCAAGGTGCTGGGGCCGGACGAGTATTACAGCGTCGAGCGCTTCGAGAGTTCGACGGATGACATTCGCAACATGGTCGTGGTGGCCTACGGCCCCGCCGAGACGCGGGCTTACGTGGTGCGGCAGAACCCGGCCAGCATCAGCCGTTTCAGGTTCCCCAGGATCATGTGGATCGAGGAAGGCTCGGACTCGGCCCTGCAGACCGAGGCGGAAGCTGTGCGCCTCGCGGAAGTGGCGCTCAAGGATTTAGAGCGGCCCCGTGAGACGGCGGTCGTCAAGATGCCCTACTGCCCTCTCTGGGAAATGGGCGATATATGCGACCTCGCCGACAACGGCGAGCAGGTCAAGGGCGCCACGCGCTACAGCGTGACCGGGATCCGCCACGAGTTCGGCGAAGGCCGCATCACCACGACGCTGACGCTGTTTCAGGACATGCCTGTGTCGTCTATCGGCGCGTGGAAGTCCCTCGAGACACGTTCAGGCGTCAAGTATTTTTGATCGTCCTATACGGCGCGGTGTGACAAGCAACACCCTTTGTTCTCCATGAA
>JBMDWS010000354.1:0-2198 GCA_048594695.1 Truepera sp.
ATGGGCGTCTCACGGGCGTTATCGAATGGGATCTGGCACGTTACGGCGACCCACTGGACGACGTTGCGGAGCTGGCGCTCGAGGCCGTCCCGCTCACCGGTCGGCTCACAGAGACCCTCAGCCCGGACACCGACAGGGCGCTCCTCGAGCGCCGTCTGGCGACGTTCTGCCACGCCTACGGCGTTCCGGTCGACACCGTGCTCGCTCACATCCCGGCGTACCTGACCCTCGTGATTCGGGACGTGCGGGCGCTAGCCGCAATAGGCAAGGAACCCTTCGCCTCATTCGAGCGCAGAGGCATTCCAGAGGGGCTGGGGGCCGATCTCGAGACCTTCAGGGAAACCTGGGGCTAAAGCTGTCGGCAGTCTTCCCAGAGGTCATGAACCGATTTTGGCGAACTTCTCACGTATGGTGCTTCGCGGGGCGTCTACAGTTTGGAAAACTTATAGAACTATTTGCAACATAGCCACGGAGGTCTCATGAAGCGCCCAAGCTATCTACTCACTCTCGCCCTCAGTGCAGGGCTGCTCGCTGGCTGCGCGAAAGACGCCGCGCCCGCCGCCCCTCTCGATCAGCAGGGCACGGAGGCGAGCCTGAATTCTATTTCGGAGCAACTCCAGAATGCGCTCGAGCGTTCGTCGAACGACGAGGGCATCCTCGCACTGACCCAGCTCCCCTATAGCCCCTACGGCCCCAACCCGCTCAGCGAACTGGGGTACTCGGCTACGCTGCCCCGTGGTACCTACACCTATGACGCGGGCACCTCGAGCTGGACCCTCACCGCGCCGAGTGACGACCTCAGCCTGACCTGGCCTTATCAGGGCACGTCCAAGGAGGCGACCCTGCTCCTCGACTGGGACGCCTCGAGCCCCACCCGCACCGTTCTGAACGGGAACGGCGCAAGCACCGAAGTTCCAACAGGAGCGACGCTGAACCTCACCGCCGCAGGTCAAGAAGCCGCCGATGTCGGGGTCAGCGTCACATATTACGAAGGTACAGGCTGTCCAGCGGGCATCCTGGAACCTACCTCCCTGACCGTGGACGGCGCGGGAAGTTTGCTCACGCTCGAGGATGTCGGCTTTAGTACAGCAGGTGAGGGCTCCGCCGCGACGCTTCAGACGCAGGGCAAGGTCACGCTCAAGCAAGACGACATCTACCTGTCCTGGAACATCACCGCACAGGGCGGACCGGCACGCGGGAGCGGCTGCTCGCTGATAGGCTACTCGGTGGGTGCTGGTACTTTTTCGGCTGAACTCGGCGGCTTTACAGGGGATACGAGGAGCCTCGCCCTGCGCTTCGGCTTCACCGACCCCGACGGGGGTGACGCGCCCGTCCTGAGTAACGGCGCGTTTGTTGTCAACGGCGAGGAGAGCCGTGCCGTCACCTTCGAGGGGGCCTTCACGGACACCAACAGCAACGGCGTCCCCGGCGACGACCTGACCGTGACCTATCCCGACGGCACCAGCAGCACGCTCGAGGACCTTCTAAGCGGCCTAAACACTTCCTTGAACATGCTACGCCTCATACGCCCATAGGGCAGGGCTCGAGGCAAGACGGGCGCGGAGGTCGAAACTCCGCGCCTTTTCTTTGGCTCCTACCTTGAAGCTGGCCCGGGCATCTGATACAACGGGCCATGTCACAACCCAGAAACTACGGGGCGCTTTTCGACCTCACGGGCAAACGCGCACTCGTCATCGGGGCGGGCTCGGGTATTGGCGAGGCCGTCGCACAGGGGCTCGCGGCCTTCGGCGCCGACGTCACCTGCGCCGACGTGAACGAAAAGGCCGCGCAGCGCGTGGCCGATTCGTTGGGTTCAGGGTTACAGGGCTCAGAGCCATCGGGCGCTCGAGCTGTTCACCTCGACGTGACCAACAGTGCAGAGGTGGACGCTGTCATAGGCAGTATGGATGCCCTCGATATCCTCGTTGCCACACCGTCCATCAACGTCCGCAAACCGCTGCTCGAGTACACCGAGGACGAGTTCGAGCGCGTCGTGTCGCTCAATCTCAAGGGAAGTTTTCTGGCGCTTCGGGCAGCGGGCCGGAAGATGGCGGCGCAGGGGCAGGGCAGCATCGTGCTCTTTTCGTCGATTCGCTCGCAGGTCGTCGAGCCAGGGCAGGGAGTCTACGCCGCGACAAAGGCCGGAACGCTGCAGCTCGTCAAGACGCTCGCCTCGGAACTCGGGCGTCAGGGCGTGC
>JBMDWS010000355.1:0-2997 GCA_048594695.1 Truepera sp.
GTCGCCTTTGCTGTTCTCGATGTCCTGACGGTCCTGAGCAACTTCGCCGGGATCGTCGGCATCGTCGCCGTCGTCGTCCTGATCTTCGTTACCCGTGGAGAAAACCGAGGGAGCGAGTTCGCGCTCGAGGCCGATCCCGAAAATACGGTCGACGTCGAAGGGAACTTCGGCACCGCTCAGACGACCCACATCGTACTTGAGGCCGATCGAGCCACCGAAGACGACCTGAGCCTCTTCGAGTGCAGTCACGCGGGTTTCAATGTCGTCGAGGCGCTCGGTCTGAGCCGTGTCGCTCTCTTCGAGGGTGGCCACGCGGTCGGTCAGACCGACCTGATCACGGCGCAGCAGCACCACGAATTCGCGCAGGTTGGCGATATCGCTGGTGTTTTGCTCGAGGCTACCCATCGCCTCGGCGCTGGCCGAACCGTCGCCCATGCTCATCGCCTGGATGTCGGAGTTGAGCTGATCGAACTGCTGGCTCAGCTGACCGAGCTGGTCGGTCGAGTCGGTACCGGCAGCCTCGAGGGTGTCGAGCTGAACGGTGAGGGCGTCGAGCTGGGACTGAAGCTCGGCAATAGCTGCCGGGTCAGCACCTTCCGAACCCGCGATAGCCGCTTGCAGGTCGCTGACGGCCTGCTGGTTGGCGGCAACGTCCGAAGCGAGCTCTTGGAGCGCATTACGAACGGTGTCGAGGTCGGATTCGCTGAGGGTCTGGGCGTCGACAACGTCGAGCAGACGGGTAACGACGAGCGCCGCTTGATAGCGGGTAAACGCGTCGTTGCCTTTGAAGGTGCCATCGGGGAAGCCGATGACGATACCCAGATCGGCCAGACGCGAAACGGCTTCAGCGGCGTAGGAGTCTGCCGGAACATCCGGGAAACTCTGCGCTGAGGCCATACCACCGACTGCCGTCGAGGCGAGCAGGGCAAGTAGGATCTTTTTCATAGTGTATATACCCCTTGAACGTGTGTAGATAAAACAGTGGGCGCTAACGTGATGAACGCACCGGAGTGGCCGTGTTTCCTCGTGGTGCGGGGGAGGAGACGATGGTGCTCACTGAGAGTTGTGCCCTTCTTTAGCCGGTTCAAGTGGTTGACACCTCCTTTCGCGTACGACCGAATCGAGACACAAGTCCAAGGGCAGTATTCCATAAGCGTTCGGTGAGTGTCAAACAGGATTAAAGCTCTATGAGACTTTTATGGTCAGGTTCACTCCGGGCAGATAGTGGCTTCCAGAGAGGTTTTTTTGCTGCCGTCTCAAGAGCACACGATAAGCATTTCGTGAGAATTTCACCATTTTTACACATCTTCTCAGTGCTGCCGGATTCGCGTCGTCAACGGTATTTCCTCAAGTTACACACCAGCCTCTTGATAGCTATAAACGCTACATGAGTAGAGACGAGCAACGACATACAGTTACTCTGAATAGGGATTGCCGTATCACAAAGAGGGCGCGAGACAGCGTTATGCAGAAAAGTACACAGTACAACGCTTGGCACTGAATTCGCTCGATCTGGCGGGTTCGGGAAAAGGTGCAGGGTAAGATCACACTATGGCCCGAGACATCAACCCCAACGCCGACGCCCTCTTAGACCGTGAATTTCCCGTGCTGGACAAGGGTTTTGTGCGGCTCGTGGACTACCTCGGGGGCGACGCCCGCATTGTGCAGGCAGCCCGCGTGTCGTATGGGGCAGGCACCAAGAGCGTCCGCGAGGACGCCGCGCTCATCGACTATCTCGTGCGTCACAAGCACACCAGCCCGCTCGAGCAGGTGGTCCTAACCTTTCATCTGAAAATGCCGATCTTCGTGGCGCGGCAGTGGATCAGGCACCGCACCGCCCGACTGAACGAGATCTCGGGACGCTACAGCGTCATGCAAGACGAGTTTTATTTGCCCGAGAAGAGCGAGGTTCGTAGACAGAGCAAGTTGAACAAACAGGGCCGCTCGTCAGACGAGGTGCCCGACGAGTTGCAGGCTCGGACGCTCGAGCTGCTCAAGGCCGGGCAGGACAGTGCCTACACGGGCTATCAGGAACTTTTGGACGAAGACGTGGCCCGCGAACTCGCCCGGGTGAACCTGCCGCTGTCCTTGTACACCGAGATGTACTGGCAGTGCGACCTGCACAACCTCTTTCACTTTTTGAAGCTCCGGCTCGACGCCGATCATGCCCAATACGAAATCCGCGTCTACGCCGAGGTTCTGGCAGACCTCGCCCGCGCCGTCGCGCCCGCCGCCTATGAGGCGTTCGAAGAGCATATTCTGCACGCCCGGACGTTTTCGCGGAGCGAACTGGCCCTGCTCCTCGGTGTCTTCGACCGGGAGGCGCTGGAGAATGCACTAGAAGCAAGCGACATGCGCAAAACCCGACGGCGGGAATTTCTAGACAAGCTCAAAGATGTTCCGACAGCCGAGCCATCTCTAACCTGAGACGTTTTCAATGAAGTACCGTATCCTCGCCATCGGCAAACTCCGGCGCGGCTTCCTGCAGGCTGGGTGTGAACACTTTCTGAAGCGTCTCCTCCCCTACGCCAAGACCGACGTGCTCGAGCTCAAGGAGGGGCGCGGCACCCCGCAAGAGGTTACCGAGAACGAGAGCGACGCCCTCCTCAAGGCAGCAAGCGGTCACCTCATCGCACTCGACGAACGGGGCAAAACGCACACCTCGGCGTCGTGGGCCGCGCGCGTGAGCGAGCTGGAAAACCGCTCGGTCTCCGAGGTGAGCTTTCTTATCGGCGGCGCGAATGGTCACAGCGAACAGCTAAAAGCCCGGGTCGACGAAAGCTGGAGCCTCTCTAACCTGACGCTGCCCCACGAACTCGCCCGGCTGGTGCTTTTGGAGCAGCTCTACCGCACCGAGACGATTCGGGCCGGGCACCCCTATCACCGCGAGTGAGGCTAAAACGACCAGGCCGCTGCGCGGGGCAGAAAACGCGCGAACGCGGGCGTCTCGACCTGCCTGTCAAAGGCTTCCCGGCTCAGGTAGTAGAGGTCTGAAAC
>JBMDWS010000356.1:0-5211 GCA_048594695.1 Truepera sp.
TGCCGCTCTCCCCACCGCGTTACCTCTCGTTTCTCGCCGAGCCCGGCGAGCTTTGCGACCCTCTGGAAACCTTGCCTGACAATGTGCTCGTCGCTGTGGTCGATGTCGAGGTGAGCGAACGTCTCGTCGGGGTGCCCGTTCATGACAGGCGCGTGAGTGGTGCAGCGTTTACCCTCGTTATCGACCATCATGGCACCAACAACGGCGCAGGCGATCTCGTCTGGGTCGACCCGCGCCGCGCGGCAGCAGCCCACATGGTCAAGGACCTTATCGACGCGCTGGGGGTGTCCTGGACGCCCGAGCTGGCGACGCCCTGCCTCACTGGCCTCATCACCGATACCGGCAACTTTCGCTTTGGCAACACCACACCCGAGATCCTGCACGCCGCTGGCGACCTCGTTGGACACGGGGTCGCCCTGGCCGAGCTGACCGACCGCCTGCAGCTGCGCCACCCGGACTATTTCCGGATGCTCGGCAAGGTCATGAGCACAGTCGAGTTTCCCTTTGGTGGACGCGTCGCCTACGCCGAAATCACCCGGCAGATGCGCGAGGAAATCGGCCCGACCGACGACGACTCCGACGATTACGTAGGGCTTATCCGCTACGCAGAGGGCGTACAGGTCGCGCTTTTTCTGCGCGAAGACGATGAAGAGGCGGGGCAGCCCAAAACCAAGGTGTCGGTGCGCTCACGGGGGCCGGTGTCGGCTCAGGCCATCTGCGTCGAACTGGGCGGAGGCGGGCACATTCCAGCTGCCGGGGCCACCGTTCGCGCCGACCTCGGCGAAACCAAACGGCGGGCGCTCGAGGCAGTCCAACGGGAGCTCGAGCGGGCGGGCATTGTGGTTTAAACACTAGTGTTTTAAGAAGATCAAGTTTTTGACCGAGCGTGAGGTGCTGCGTCAGGAAGGTTCCGGGCGCAGCACGTCCGAATAACTGGGCAGGGGCTCGGACCGCTGCGCAGGGTCTTGGCCCAGAGAGAAACCGAAACGGCTTCCCTGCCCTGGCTCGCTTTCGACCCAAACGCGTCCCCCATGTAACTCGGTGAGGTGCTTGGCGAGGGCTAGACCCAACCCTGCACCGTTATGGCTGCGCCCTTTAAGCGTACTCACCTGAAAAAAAGGTTGGAAAATGTGCGGCACGTCTTCGGGCGCGACGCCGATGCCCGTGTCGGCCACTTCACAGCGCAGCTCTCCGCTCCCGCCCAAGACCCTGACCTCGATCTGCCCGCCAAGCGGCGTGAACTTGACCGCGTTAGAAAGGAAAGCTCCGAGAATCTGTTCGAGTCGGTAGGGGTCGGCGTAGATGAGGGCTTCCGTCTCGCCCGTTACGTTTATTGTTTGACCCTTCGCCTCAGCGTCCCCCCGCACGCGGCTCAGCACCCGGCCCAGGAGCGGCATGAAAGGCACACGCTCGCGCTCGAGCGAAATGTTCCCCGACTCGAGTCGAGACAGGTCGATAAGCCCGTCGATGAGCGATACGAGTTGCAGGCCAGAGGCTTGGATTTGGGACACATAATCGCGCTGGTCGTCGCTAAGATGCGTCACGTCGCCGAGTAGCTGGGCGTAGCCGATGACCGAGGTCAGGGGAGTGCGCAGTTCGTGCGAGATCGTCGCTAAAAACTCGCTCTGGATACGGTTGGCCCGCTCGAGATCGCGGTTTTTGCGCTCGAGTTCGGCCTGGTAACGGCGCAGCGCGTTCTGCACGCTGAGTAGAACACTCAGGTCACGCAGCGCGACGAGCTCAAGCTTACGCCCCCCTATATCCAGCACCCGCGTCGCGACCTCGACGGCAACATGCTTGCCCCCACGCAACATCGCTGTCGCCTCGCGCAACTCTGGCGAGTTCTCGGAAGGCGTCACCCGAGCATCCTCGGTGTCGAACCCAACGAGCGTGCTAAGCGGACGCCCGCGCAGCTCTGCGGTCTCGTAGCCGAGGTAAAACGCGAACGCCTCGTTACTCTCGAGCACCACGCCCCCCTCACATACGGCGAGCCGCTCGAGACCGACCTCGAGCAGGAGTTTAAGCGCAGCGAGTTTGGGCACTTCTCGTCTTAACATGGAGTTGTTTCGTAGATCCAAAGGTCCCTAGAGGAGTGGTAAGGGGCAACAGTGGGGCGAGTCACGTCAGTTTTAGTATACGGGTCGGCTTAGGCTTACTAGGGGTCAAATTCCCATACCGTAACGCCCCGAACGACGACCGTACTTCCATAAGGCTAAGGTGGAATGCACTGTGCAGATTACGTGCGAAAGCGCAGCCTGTTAAGCTAGATTGGAAACTGTATGAAGTCTGATCTCCCCTCATCAAAGGATATCCCCAAAACGATCTGGATGCTATGGTTTCAGGGCCTGGAAAATGCACCAGAACTTGTCAAGGCGTGCTACGCATCGTGGAAAACCCTAAATCCCGGCTGGACGATCAATTTTCTTAATGGTGAAACTTATCAAGAGTATATGGGCTCTTCGGACCTCCTACTGTTAAACCCAAAGGCTCAAGCCCTATCCGACATTATTAGAATCAACCTTCTGGCAAAACATGGGGGGGTATGGGTCGACGCCACGAGCTTTTGTGTAGTTCCGCTCGATACTTGGCTTCCAGACCATGCCCACGGTGGATTCTTTGCTTTCCATCGCACGAAGGGTGCGCGGATTATCGACTCTTGGTTTCTAGCTTCGAGCCTGCAAAATCCTTTGACGCTCGCGCTATGCGAAAAGGTCAATACGTATTGGCGGGAAAACCCTGCCCTAGAACGCCGACCAAAACTTGCTCGACTGGTCCATCCGTTTGCCAAGAACCCCAAAACCACCAATCTGTGGTTCACACTTTTTGTTACCAAAGTGCTCAAGGTCTACCCCTATATGTGGTTGGCTTTCCTTTTTACCAAGCTTATCCGGAAAGACACCCAGGCTCGGCTCATTTGGCAGAGCACCCGAAAGATTCATGCCGACGGTCCCCACAGACTTCAAGAGATAGGCCTACTCGAACCCGTCACCGAAGACATCAAGCGAGAGATGGCTGCACGCTCAGCACCTGTCTACAAACTGAACTGGCGACCGCTCAAAGAGGGTGTTCCGCCCGAAAGCGTGGCGGCTTATCTCCTTGACCCGGAATACTTGAAGATGGTGAGCAGTACAGCTTAGTAAGGTGGGCCATAGTGGGCGCGTCCGCCGCACTCTGGCCCGTGTTACGATAAAAGCCCGGGAGAGGATGACTTATGCCAACCAAATACATCTTCATCACGGGCGGGGTGGTTTCTTCGCTGGGCAAGGGTATCGCCACCTCGAGTATCGGCGCGCTGCTGCGTGCCCGTGGCTACCGCGTCACCGCCGTCAAGATCGACCCTTACATCAACGTCGACGCAGGCACCATGCGCCCTTACGAACACGGTGAGGTTTTCGTCACCGGCGACGGTGCCGAAACCGACCTCGACCTCGGTACCTACGAGCGCTTTTTAGACATCGAAACGAGCCGTGCCAGCAACGTTACGACAGGTCAGATCTACCAGACCGTCATCGAAAAAGAGCGGCGCGGCGAGTACCTGTCGCAAACCGTGCAGGTCATCCCTCATGTCACCGATGAGATCAAGGGGCGCATCGTCGCGGCGGGCGAACGGGTCAACGCCGAGATCGTCCTCGTCGAAGTCGGAGGCACGGTCGGTGACATCGAATCGCTGCCATTTCTGGAAGCCATCCGGCAACTCCGCTTTGAAGTGGGACCCGGGAACACGGTCTATCTGCACGTTACGCTGCTGCCTTTTTTGGGCTCGAGCGAAGAATTCAAAACCAAACCGACCCAGCACTCGGTCGCGACCCTGCGTGGCGTTGGGATTCAGCCGGACGGCATCATCCTGCGCTCGCAGAGCCCCGTGCCCGACGAGGTGCGCAGCAAGATCGCCCTTTTCACCAACGTCGAGGCGAGAGACGTCTTCAATTCGTTCGATACCGAGATCCTCTACGCGGTTCCCGAAGTCCTCGAGCAGCAGGGCATCGGCAGGTTTTTAGAGAGGCGTTTGGAGCTCGAGAAGACCATCCCCGAGTTGCGCGTCTGGCAGAACGCCGTCAAGGTTCTCAAAGAACCGGATGAAGAGATTCTTATTGGCATCGTCGGCAAGTACGTCGCTATGCCCGACGCCTACCTGAGCCTGATGGAAGCCCTCAAGCACGCAGGCATCGCCAACCGCGCCCGCGTCGAGTTCCGCTGGATCAACGCCGAAGAGGTTCTGGGCGATGAGGTTATCGCCCTGAACGGCCTCGACGGCATTCTGGTGCCGGGCGGCTTCGGGGTGCGCGGCATCGAGGGCAAGGTGCGCGCTGCGACCTTTGCCCGCGAGCACCACGTACCCTACCTGGGCATCTGCTTAGGGATGCAGATCGCCGTCATCGAGTATGCCCGGAACGTCGCAGGCTTGAGCGCGGCCAACTCCACCGAGTTCGATCCCTACACCCCACACCCGGTCATTGACCTGATGCCCGAGCAAAACGACCTCAAGGACATGGGCGGCACCATGCGCCTGGGCAACTGGCCGATGCAGGTTGCGCCCGGAACGAAACTCGCCGAACTCTACGGAGATCGGCTCGGCAAAGACGGCGTGGTGCTCGAGCGCCACCGCCACCGCTTCGAGGTCAACCCGGCCTATGTCGCGCGGCTTCAGGAGGCGGGCCTCATCGTTTCAGGTGTGACACCCGGCATGGAAGGGCGCGGGTCGGGGCTCGTCGAAGCGATCGAATTGCCCGAGCATCCGTTCTTCGTCGGGTTGCAATCGCATCCTGAATTCGGGACACGCCCCATGCGCGCCTCACCGCCCTTCCGGGGCTTTATCGAGGCAGCGGTCGCCTATAAGCAGCGTCATCATAGCGACGCCGGTACTGACCAAGAGGCTAAAACCGAAGCTGCTCAGACTCGAGCCTGACCTTACGGTGTGAACGCACTAGAGGACACCTTCAAGGACAAACGGGTGCTGGTCATCGGTCTCGCGGGGGGCACGGGCTCGGGTAAGACGACCGTTTCAGCAGCTATACGCCGGGCCGCAGGCCCGGATAAGGTCGTGGTGTTGCCGCAGGACGCCTATTACCGCGCCCAGTCCGACCTGCCACCCCAGGGTCGCCGCAAGCTCAACTACGACGAGCCGAGCGCCTTCGACACAGACTTGCTCGTGGCCCAGCTCGACGCCCTGCTACGTGGCGAGGCCATCGGGCGGCCCGTCTACGACTTCTC
>JBMDWS010000357.1:0-17258 GCA_048594695.1 Truepera sp.
CTCGCGCTCATCCCGGGGGTTTCGCGTTCGGGCGCAACCATCACAGCCGGGCGCTCGCTGGGCTACGACCGGACAAGCGCGGCTCGCTACTCGTTTCTGCTCTCCGTACCCGCTATCTTGGCTTCGGGCCTTTTCAAACTCACGGACATCTCGGCAGGCGACGGGCCATCGCTCGGCGCGACCCTGATCGCGACCCTGCTCGCCTTCGTCTCGGGCTACGCGTCGATCGCGTGGTTGCTGCGCTATGTGAGCCGCAATTCGTACACGCCCTTCGTGATCTACCGTATCGGCCTTGGGGTGCTCCTCCTAGGACTTCTTGCAACGGGCGTACTGCAGCCCTGGCAGTAGTGCCTAGACGGCAGAATCGTGACTGAGGCACGTAACAGCCTCCCCCACACGTAGACGGTAAACTTACAAGAAGTTTGGGAGGACCCTCCATGACCGTTGTAACCCGAATCGCCCCGTCTCCAACGGGCGACCCCCACGTCGGCACGGCCTATATGAGCCTTTTCGATTATGTTTTTACCCGCCAGCAGGGCGGCACGTTTATCCTGAGGCTCGAGGATACCGATCAGAAACGCTACATCGCCGACTCCGCAGACAAGGTGCCCCAGGCGCTCGCCTGGCTCGGCCTCGAGCCCGACGAAAGCCCCAGCAAGGGTGGCCCTCACGCGCCCTACAAGCAGACCGAGCGCAAGGCCATCTATCAGGCGTTCGTGGACCAGTTACTCGAGGAGGGCAAAGCCTACCGCGCCTTCGAAACGCCCGAGGAACTCGCCGCCATTCGTGAAGAACTGCAAGCGAAAGGGCTCGGCTACGGCTACGACGGACGCGGACGCCACCTCTCCAAAGACGCGTCGGACGCCCGCGCCGAGGCCGGGGACCCCTTCGTAGTGCGGCTCATCACGCCTGACACGGGCGAAACGGTCGTCAAAGACCTGCTGCGCGGCGAGATTCGCATCCCTAACCGTGAAGTCCCGGACGCCGTGCTGATGAAAAGTAGCGGCCTGCCGACCTATCACCTCGCTGTGGTCGTCGATGACCACCTCATGGGCGTGACACACGTGGTGCGCGGTGAGGAGTGGATTCCAACATCGCCCATTCACGTCCTGCTCTACGCGGCGTTCGGTTGGAAAGAGCCCGTCTGGATTCACATGCCCGTCCTTAAAAACGCCTCGGGTAAAAAGCTCAGCACGCGCAAGGACGACACCAACCTCGACTCGTATCGGCAGCAGGGGTTCTTGCCCGAGGCGCTGCTCAACTACCTCAGCACGATGGGTTGGTCGATGCCCGACGGGCGCGAGTTTTTCACGCTGCAGGAGATGATCGAGAACTTTTCCTGGGAGCGCGTGTCGCTCGGGGGCTCGATCTTCGACCTCAAGCGTTTGCGGCACTATAACGGCAAGTACCTGCGCGACCTGCCCCTCGAGGAACTTGCAAAACGTGTCAAACCGTTCTTGCAAGAAGCGGGCCTCACCTGGAACGACGAGGACTACCTTTTGGACGTGCTCGAGGTTCTTCGCCCCCGCGCCGAGACCCTGCGCGATTTTTCTGAACACGCCTACTTTTTCCTTGACGACTTTTCCTACAGCGACGAAGCGAAGAAAAAGCTTCAGGGAGGGCAGCAGTACCTGGAAGGGCTCGAGCGCGTGTTCGCCCGCCTCGACTCGTTCGACGAGGACTCGGTCGACGACGCGTTGCACGACTATGTACAGGCGCAGAGCGGCGTCAAGATGGGCGCGGTCCTGCAACCGCTGCGCGCTGCTCTGACCGGCTCTACCCAGTCTCCCGGCATGACCGAAGTGGTGAGCCTACTAGGACGGCGACGCGTGACGCAGCGCCTCGGCCGGGCGCTCACCGCTATCACACAGGGGCTCCCGGACGACAAGCCAGAAAAACCACAGAAAGAGAGCGAGGTCGCCTGATGGCCTGGTTCGACCGCCTCAAAGAGGGCCTCAACAAAACCCGCACCATGCTCACTACCGATGTGCGCGACCTCGGCAAGAGCTGGGAGATGGAGTGGGACGATCTCGAGTTTGCCCTGATCGGTGCCGACACCGGAGCTAAGATCGCCCGCGAAGTCGTCGAAGAGGCCAAACGCGAGCGCGAGCGCGGAACGAGCTTTCGTGAGTCGCTCGAGAAGGCCCTCATGGATCAGCTCGAGCCTGACCGGATGCGCCAGCAGCTCCGCCGCGTCGGTTTCAACCTCGACGTGTCGCGCAACGCTGTCGAGATTAAGGGCAACGTCGTCATGGTGGTGGGCGTGAACGGTGTCGGCAAAACCACGACGATCGCCAAACTCGGGCAGTATTACAGCGAGCGGGGCCGCAAGGTGATGTTCGCAGCCGGGGACACCTTCCGGGCGGCTGCCACAGCGCAGTTAGAGGTCTGGGGCCGACGCCTCGACATCCCGACCGTGTCCGGCCCCGACGGCTCCGATCCGGGCGCGGTCGCCTTCGACGCCGCGCAGCAGCGCCGCTCGAAAGGCCGCGACCTCCTCTTTGTCGATACCGCAGGACGCCTTCATACCAAGCACAACCTGATGGAAGAGCTCAAGAAGGTCAAGCGCGTCATCACCAAGGCCGATCCGAACGAGCCCCGCGAGGTCTGGCTTGTCCTCGACGCCGTGACCGGACAGAACGGGCTGGCACAAGCGAAGAAGTTCCACGAGGCGGTCGGCGTAACCGGCGTCATCGTGACCAAGCTCGACGGGACCGCCAAGGGGGGCATTTTGCTGCCGATTGCTCGCGAACTCGGGTTGCCGATCAAGTTTATCGGTGTGGGCGAACAGGCCGAAGATCTGCAGCCCTATGACGCAGCCGCCTACGTACGCGCCCTCCTGGACATGCCCGAAGCTGCCGCTGCCTGACGTGGCGCAGCTGGCGACGCTCCTCTGGCACCGCCTCGAGTCCCCAAGTCTGGAGCACTTCACCCTCCTGTCTCGAGCTAACGGTTTCAGACTGGTTGGGACGGTGGTGCTCGAGCTTGACGGCAAGCCGTCTCTCGTCACCTACACGGTCGACACCGACACCACCTGGCTTACGCGAGCGGTCACGGTCGACTTGAAGTGGGCCGGAAAAGACACGCGGCTCGAGCTACGCGTCGATGATGACCAGCGCTGGTGGCAGGGCAAACGCGAACTGACTGCGCTCATGGGTCGCGCCGACGTGGACCTGAGTGTGACCCCGGCGACCAATACCCTCCCGCTACGCCGCCTAGGGCTCGGCGTCGGCGAGAGTGCCGAGGTCACAGCGGCGTGGGTCAAGTTTCCAGAACTCGAGGTGGAACCTCTCCCCCAACGCTACACTCGCTTGAGCAACCGCCACTACCGCTACCAGAGCGGGCGTAGCCATACCGAATTCGTTGCCGACGTCACCGTAGACACCGAAAGCCTCGTGACCGACTACCGCCATAGCGGCGCGTCGGGCTGGTTACGGGTGCCACACACGCATATCTCGTGATGTGGCCCATGTCGCCAGTCCCCTCAAGACACCTTTTGCGATGAACGACTACGACGACGCCTTCGCCTTCTGGCGGCTTCTCGCCGAAACGAACGTGCCCCTAGGCACAGGCAAAGCCCTCCTAAACAGCAGCGCCCCGATCATTCTTGCCAACGCGCTCTGGTACCCGGACGCTGAAAGTATCGCCGAACTTCTCCCTTTTTATGCCGAGCAGGGCGTACATGGCGCGTGCCTTCTGGACGCGGAACGCGACCCGAACTTAGCGCTCACACTTGCGCTGACGAACGCCAACCTGTCCCGCACCGCACAGTACGCGCTCATGCCCACACCCGCATCTCTTGTGTCGCCTCTACCCGTCGAACAGGTGAGCTGGGCACAGGCCAGAGCCCTCGCGGAAGTCATTGCAGCGCAGGACGACTTTCCGGAATACGCCGTCGTCACCGGACAAACCTTGGCGCTAGCCCTGCAGCTCGAGCCCACGCTGAGCGCGTACGCCGCCTACGACAGCGCGCCCGTCGGCGCAATGATCGTGAAAGAAACATCCTCGCGGATCCTGGCAATGATTCTGGAGACCCTCACTCCAGACGCCGAGGTGGCTCTTCGGGAACGTCTCAGCCTCGAGGCCAGCACTCGGAGCAAGCCCGCCTTCGTGTTTACGACTTCTCAAGAGGGAACGCTCGAGCTGTGGCAGTAACACTCCTGATTACTGCGACGGGACTCGAGGCAGCCCCCCTCAGGTCTGCGCGTCCGTGGCAACCCCTCGCCTTTTCCCTGGGCGAACTCTACACGCTCCCCGAGCGAAACCTGTTTCTGGCGCATCTGGGCATCGCGAAGGTCAATACAGCAGCGGGCCTGAGTCTCGCCCTGCACTCACTGCGACCCGATAGCGTCATTCAGTTCGGTATCGGGGGCGCATTCCGGGAATCGGGTCTGACAGTCGGACAGTTGGCCGTTGCCACGGCAGAAACGCACATGGACATAGGGGTCGAGGGTGAGGATGCGTGGCAGGACATGCGTGCGATGGGTTTTTCGCTACTGAACGGGTACTACAATACGCTGCCGACGGACACCACGCTGACAGACGAACTCGCCCGCATTACTGGCGCGAGACCCTGCCCTTTCGGCACTTCGGAAACGGTCACCGGTAGTAGGGCGCGGGCCAACGTGCTTTATCGACGCTTTGGGGCAGCAGTGGAATCGATGGAGGGAGCCGCGGCAGCGCAGGTTTGCACGGCGCTGGGCGTTCCCTTTGTAGAACTGCGGGCTGTGAGCAACGAGGTCGGCGTGCGGGATAAAGCGCAGTGGGACATTCGTGGCGCGGTTGCACGCCTCAACGACGCGGTGCTGAGCTTTACGGCAACGCTCGAGGCAACCTGAAAGACTCCGTCTCTACCAGAGGTCTTTGCTCCGGTATTGCCCAAGATACACGCGGCTGTCGCTTACGTCGTAGAGCCACTCGCTCGACGCTTCGTTCCATTCGGTGCGGGAAACCTGCCCAACCGTGCCACGATACTGCCCCCGAAGAATGCGAACCTGTTGACCAAGCTCGAGGTCGGCCTTGGGCTTTTGCGAACTAGGCGAAGCGACGACATCCGGATTCTGATGCATCATACCTGCGTCTCCTAAATTGTATGTGGCCCAATCATATATCGCTTCCAGGCTTGTTTACTAGGGATATCATCACATCTAAGGAATACAGGGACAAAGATTTTAGGGACTAGAACGGCTGTATAGGGCGTTTTAAACCCTATAGCCGCGCGCGCTGTCGCCGCAAAACCCAAAACGCTAAGGCGGCGCCCGGCAAGAGCGTCAGGTAACTCAGCTGCATCGCCGTAGCCAGACCGAACGCTTCTTGGAGCCAGCCTGTCAGGATATACAGGACCCCGGCGCTCCCCCAGGTGAGCCCCATCATCATGCCCGAAGCTGTTCCGACCGCGTGAGGCGCTAGGTCCTGCGCCGCCACGACCATAAGGGGTAAGCCGGCGTTGATAAGTGCGCCAGCCAGGATCACCAAAACAAAATAGAGCGCAGACCCGAGCGGGGCGTGGAGAATCCCTAAAAACACAGGTAACGCCAGAAGCATGGTGCCGGTAATCAGGTACTGCGCCCCGAGCCGCCTGCCTAGTGCCCCCGCGATAATCCCGCCAGCCCCGGCAGCGAGGGAGAAAGCCAGCAGCGAGTTCGAGATAAGGGCGCTGTCCCGACCTACGCCCTGAGACACTAGGTAGAGCGGAACGGCGTTGGTAAAGGTCACGTAGGCAACACTCCGCAGGATGCCCGCCACACAGAGCACGCCGACCGGGCTCAAAAAGAGTTTGAGATCGAATATCCGGGGCCGCGCCTCGCGCTCGCTCCTTGGCTGCGGTGGAATAAGAAAAAACATAGCGACACCAAGTACAACGCCCGGAAGCATGAGCAGTGGGCTGAACTGCAAGCCGACCGTACGGGCAACGAACAGGATGATAGACGGCCCGAGCGCGAGCCCCAGAGTTCCACCTGCGCTAAACAGACTCACTGTCAGCGCCTTGTTTCTACCGCCCGCGTCCCGCGCCATCCCCGTACCAGCCGGGTGGAAGGCTGCCGAACCCAACCCGCCAGCAAGGAGAAGACCAAACAGGAGCCAGATATCTGGCACCACCCCCATGAGGCTCAGCAGCGACGAAGAGGTGAGGATGCCCAGCGCCCCGACGAGCCGCCGCCCGTGGCGATCGGCGAGAGCACCAAAAATGGGTTGCAACACCGAGGAGGAAAAAGACAGTGTAGCAACGAGCAGGGCGAGCACCGCTTCACTCAGGCCGAAGCGAACCTGCAACGTCGGCAAAAGGGCAGCGAGCATGCTCGAGAACGCGTCATTCGTGGCGTGTACGGCAATAAGAAGCGCTGAAAGGCCCGCACCCGTGAGTGCGAGCCTTGGTGGTCGTAAAGAGGTCGAGGGTGTTGCCACTGTTTGAGTCTACGCCAAGACAGGTAAAGTGGGTGCTCGTTAGACGCGTTCGGGGCTGTCGTCCAGAACGTCGGGTTCGCTCCAGTAGATAAGGCTCGAGGGCAGCATCGAAGCAAACATCCAGAGAGCCAGAACTGTAACGGTCCACGCGAGACGCGAATCGGGTAAACCCAGACTACTTCCGAGAACGATTACGTAAACGAGCGCTGCGCCGAGCAGTCCGACCAGAATCCGGTAGGCCCGGTGATGCGCTCCCTGCCAGAGCGCTAGCTGCCGCTCGTCTAGGTCTTGCGGACGTTTCGCAGCGATGAGCTGCGTGCCAACGTTAAGTAGGACACCGTGAGCGCAGCCAAAGAGACCCAGTAACGAAAGTAGCGGTAAGGTAATTTGTGGGGACAAATCGAGGGCGATGAGAACGAGCATCCCTGCAAAAACGATCGCCGACGTTACCACCAGGACGCGGCGATTGCGCCGTTTGCCGATAAAGCGGCGAAGTCTTGAATTCGGGATCAGAGTTTCTGGGCGAACGTTCTTGGGGGCGTTATACATCATGCGTACCTCCTAATTAGTTAGCGCGGCGGTCTTCCGGTAGAAAGTTGGGCTCGAGCTAGGCGATGGCAGCTGTCGGCAGCGTTCCGTAGAGGCTCGCAGCAGCCGCAAACTGCCACAGGATATGGGATATCTAATCTCTCAGCGGGTGGAAAGACAACTTAGGCGAAAAACACCCAGCCGAAGAGTAAGTGGGCGAGGTGATAGCTGTGACCCCGCAAGTCCACCTATCGCTCGTCGGGATCGGAATGGGAACAGATAAGGATTCTTCCGGCAACTCTCGAGCCTGTCGATACTCAGGTAGAGCGACAGGAAGATCCCGAAAAAGACGACGCTACCTATAGCCGAAAAGCGCATCGCACCCATAAGCCGTTCACCCCCGAGCACTCCGGTGTGACTGTGCCAATAAAGAAGGAGGACAAGGGCTGCTAGGGCCTGCAAGTCGACAAGCATCTGGCGGACAGCGCGAAGGATGTTGAGCCGTGGACCACGCTGGGCGGGTGTACGTGTAAACGGAGAGGTCATCGAATCTCGACTCTCTGGAGCGGACGGCTCCGATGAACGGCACGAATGATCGTTTGCGTTTGGGGACAGATCGGTCAAACTGATAGGCGGATTCATCAGGCAACCTTGCTCACGTTCTGACTGCGGTACTCAAGCAGCGCTTCGCTCATGGGTTTTAGCGGGCTCGTCGAAAAGATCAGTTCGATAGGCAGACTGAAGTAATCGCTTAAGCGAAAGGCCAGCTCGAGGCTGGGGCTGTAGTCGCCGCGCTCCAGGTAGCCCACCGTCTGGTAATTCACCCCCACGGCGTCGGCCAGCGCCTGACGCGACAGGCCCCTGTCTGCTCGCAACGCCTGAAGGCGGTTATAGATCTTGACCTTATCGGACGGCATACATAATGACTCCAACTCATAGGTAGATTGACAAGACGTATTGTTGTATATCTACAACATTTTGTCAAGTTTTTTACTACCATGTTGCCCTTCCCTATATCAGCCCCGAGTGCCCCGAGATCCGGAAAAAGCGAAAACAGGGTCCACATCCTGAGACGTAGACCCTGTTTCGGAAGGCGCGCGCTACGCTGTCTCGGCTTCCGGGCGGCGGCTCGGGGTGACGTAGACAGTCTTTTGCTGAGAAAAGTTCACGGCTCCCGGCGCACCCCCCTTGACCTTCCAGACGTTCTTGCGCAGGGTGTAGTCGACCGGGACGTTGTCGGAGAGGTTCGCTTTGGAATAGGCCGCCGCCAGCTGCGCAGCAAAGAGAATCGTCTCGAAAGGGATCTCGCGGTTTTCTGCACGGATGATGACGTGCGAACCGGGGTAGCCCTGCGCGTGCAGCCAGAGGTCGCGGCTTTTCGCAAGTTTGAAGGTCAGATCGTCGTTGCCTCGAGCAGAACGCCCGACCCAGACCTCGAATCCCTGCGGGCTCACGTAGCGCGTCCCCGGGGCAGCGCGGCTCTGCGGCGCACGCTCACTCAAAAAGCGTCGACTCAGGTCGGCCATCTCGGCGTCACTGTGGTTGGGCAAGTCTTCGAGGAGCGCTGCAATCTCGGCACGCTCGGCCTTGAGCGCCTCTTCGCGGGTTGCGGCCTGCTCGAGTCGCCCCTCGCGTTTTTTGGCCCGGTCGTAGAACACCTGGGCGTTCTCGACAGCGCTCAGCCTGGGGTCGAGCTTAAGGGCGCGTGGCTCACCGGAAAAGTCCTCGAGCGTCACCGCCTCTGCGTGAGGAGGCACGGCTTTCGGGTAGGCCATGAGCAGGTCGGCGTCCGAGCGAAGGGTCTCGGCCTCGAGCGCGGCCTCGAGGGTGCGAAAGATGTCCTCGAGGCGCTTTTCTACGAGTCCGAGGCGTTTTGTAAGAGCGCTGCGAAGACGTTGCACCCGCGCCTCCTGCGCCTCGCTCTCGCGCAGCACCGCCAAGTCGGCGCGGCCCCCAACTTCCCCGAGGACGGCGCTCGGCTCCTGCGTCAGGCGCACGATGAGCGGGGCTACCTGCGCCGCGGCCTCTTTGTCGAGCAGCGCATTCCGGGGGTAGCCTGAAAGCTGCGCCAACGCTGCGGTCTGTTCCGGTCCGATGCCGTCGAGGAGGCTCCGCAGGTCACTCAGCTTGTGCCCCATCAGGAGCGCGGCGATATCGGACTCGGAGAGAGAGCGCGGGTCGAACTTGTCATACGGGGGCGGCGGCACGTAGGGCAGACCTGCCCGCACCTCCCGAAAACGGTTGATGCTACCCGTAATGTCCCGCGCCGCCCCCAGGATCGTGTCCCCATCGTCGAGCAGGATCAGGTTGCAGTTGCGTCCGGTCAGCTCGGCAACGAGCGTGACGGCGGGGGTTTCGACAAAGCCGCGTGAAGCCGAAAACGAGAGCCGGACGGCCCGGTCGAGCTTCACCTGCTCGGCTGCGAGCAGGTCGCCTGCGGCCCGCGCTACGAGAAGGTCCTGAAAACCGCTGTGGGTTCGCCCGACCGGGGGTACAGCGTCCCGAATCTCGAGCCGCGCATTCGGCGGACGGGTATAGAGCCAGAGAGCGCCCTGCTTGAGCGGCAGCACGAAGGTGTGCGCGTCGGGGAAACGCCAGCTCAGGCGGCTACTTGGCAAGCGCAGCACTAGGTACCGGAGCTGTTCAGCGATAAGGAGACCTTCCACCTCTACAGTCTAAGCCGCGCTGACCGTGGGTCAGGCACTGTGGAGGTCGCGCGTGGTCGGTTCTCCCAGCAAAAAGTCCGTGAAAGTAGCCCGAAACCCAGCACGTTGAGGTGAACAGCACATCGGCCCGACATTCAGCGTCGGAGCATCGGTCAGAGCTGCGAGCCGCAGCATGGCCCAGGGGGTGGACGGGAGTGCGTACTGCACCAGTATGGCGCTGCCCAACCGAGTCAGGCGCAACCGAACCTCGCTCGGCCCTTCCGCTTCCGTCAGCGGCAAAACCGACCAGTCCGACACACCCCGCGTCACCACCACGCTGAGGTGATGCAGACCGTCGGTGTATTCGATCCCCGCTTTGAGCCAGGTCTGCGCGTCCAGGCGGAGCATCAGTCCTGCCTGATCGTACAGTGCCTCGTACGCACCGCGAAAGGTAATCTCGGCGCTGAAGTCGCCCGTGACGGGGACAGAGCCGAAGTGCCCGTTATCGTGGACAAATCCGTAGAAGGTCTCACGCCAAAAATCCGTATCAGGACCGGTTTCGACGTGCAATGAGCCCGCTTCAAGTGTCGTCCGGGCAGGCGGATTGAGCCACGAGAGAGTCTCGAGCGAAACAGAATTCATAGGCATCATCTTGCCACACCGCCAATGTGTTTCGGTCGGCAAATAATTTGCCAACTTACGTTCCTGTTATTATCAAGTTCGCTATGACGCCCACGTGGAAAGCCATATTAGAAACTACATTCCGGGCGGTGGTTACGTCTCCCCTAATCATGTGCGTGCTCCTTATCCTCAACGTCGGGATAGGATTGCCGCCCAAAGTGTTTTATCTTGTGTGGTTCCTTAGCATCTCATTGGCAGGTTTCGGTCTAAGTCGCCTGATTGCAACGCCACGGCCCATCGCAATCGGCATTGCCTCAGCCATCTTGAGCCCGCTCTCTGTGTTGCTCTTGGCTATTGGCACACTGAGACTACTTGTTCCTGCTCCTCCCAGCGACTGGTGGCTTATCTGGCGCTTTGAACGTCACCGAGCAGGGTTTAACGACCTCTTGTTAGCTGTGCAAGGCGAAGGTGAGCCAGAAACGATTTCAGCGTCATCCTCGCTCATGCTGGAACCTGATTCCCCTAAAGACCTCTTGATTTCAGAGGCGCAGCTCGAGGCTTACCAGAACACCCTGCAACGCCTCAACCTCAGCAGGGTCAGCGAAGACTCGAGGAATCCTGAAGTCGTCTATTTCAATGTTCGAGGTAACGGTTTCAACACCGAAAAGGATTATTATGTATAGTCCGACGCCACCAACCGACGGCCCGCTCGTAGACAAGATCACGGAGGACATTGTCGAACGTCAAGGTCGGGTTTACCGCGCCATCGGGGAGGGCTGGTATTTGTATGCGAAACCCATTTCTAACTGAACCGAGCGTAGCTCACGTCAAGGTCGGCGTTATGAAATCGAGGGTACGGCAAAACAGTCAAACTCTAATTCCACGCACCAATGGCATGCTCACCCCTTTAGACCGTCACGGTTGGAAGGTCGTAACTCATAGCGACTCGAGCAGTACCTCCGCCTCTTCTGGCCTATACAACCGCACAAGCCTTAGTCCTTCAGGTGCACTTTCAAAGAGCGCCTCGTAACGCCGCCGCTGCGCCCAGTGCGACTTGAAAAACCAGACAAACAGGGCGTCGCCTCCCCAGAATTGACCCTTCAAGGTTTCGGTATTGCCGTTCCAGAGGACTTCACGCGTAACGACGCGGCGCAACGAACGCCTTAGGAGCCGCCAGAGCTTCGTGCCGATGCTGTAGTCGAGCCAAATAAGGGTGTCGGCACGCTCGAGAATCCGTCCTTGAAGTTTGCTCGAGTAGTTCCCGTCTACGACCCAGCAGGGTGACTCGAGGGCCGCCATGACGTCTTGGGCAAAATCTGGGTTGGGTGTCCAGCCCTCCAGCCAGTGCAGCGCGTCGAGTTCGATGAATTTGGCCCCGAGCGTTTCAGCCAGACGCCGCCCGAGAGTCGTCTTACCCGCACCCGACGTACCGACGATGACCACGCGCTCTGGTACCGTCGTCTGTGCAGTAGGAACCGCCCGAGTCAAACCGTGTAGACGCCCGGCTCGAGGCCCACGTCCACGCGCTCAGAGGGCTCCACGTCGAGCCGGTCGGTCCTGTAGGCGTAGGCCATGGCCCGGCTGTTGAAGCCGAACGCGATCTCTCCGGCTGCGTTGACGCAGATCAGGCCACCGCTGCCGCCCCGCTCGAGAACCTCCGCGAGCGCCGCTGAAACGGACGCCTCGAGGCTCTCTTCCTGGACCCGCAGGGAGAGCGTTTTAGCGGTCACACCACGAATAAAAGCCTCGCCGATCCCTGTGCAGGAGATCGCCGACCCCCGGTCGGCGTAGGTACCCGCGCCGATGATCGGCGCGTCACCGATGCGACCGGGCCATTTGCCCAGCATCCCGCCGGTACTCGTCGCTGCGGCCAGCCTTCCGAGACCGTCGCAGGCGACAGCACCGACCGTTGCCGAGTTGTCAGGCGCGGTGCCCGCCCCCTTCCAGGCGTCATAGGCTGCCCGGGTGCGCGGCGTGAGGAGGGCAGCGTTATCGACAGGGTCCAGCACGAAAGCGTCCGCGCCCGCCCCGACCAGCATGACGTGGGGCGACTCCAGTCGCACACGCTCAGCCAGGAGTACCGGGTTTTTGGCCCGCGTCACGGCCCCGACCGCCCCAGCCGTGCTGTCCCAGCCGTTCATCACAGCGGCGTCACACTCGACTTTGCCCTCGCTATTAGGGGAGCCACCCGTTCCGGCGTTGAAAGCCCGGGCGTTGTCTTCCATCAGCGTCACAGCGACGAGAACAGCACTGAGGGCGTCCTCACCGCGCTCGAGCACGGCGAACCCGGCACTCAGCGCCTCGCGCAGCCCTGCCCGATACGCGTCCTGATCTTCGGGCACGATGGTGCCCGCGCCTCCATGCAAAAGAAGGGTTGCCATCGTGCATTGAACCATGCCCTACCCGCGAAACCGCAAACTGCGGCCTGTCAACCCGTACCCCGCAAGAGGGGACGCTGATAGACTGACGGCATGGTCTGGCTCCTGACGCTCGCGCTCATAGCGCTTCAGAGCCTCCTCTCTCCACTCTTGACCCCCTACCCACCCGCCGATCTTTTTTCGCTGGCTGCCCTCACGTTTATGGGGCGCTTTCGCCTCCCGGCCGTGCTGCTCGTAGCCTACGCTCTCGGCTTGGTACAGGACGCGGTGGGATCGGGTCAGCTCGGACTGCACGCGCTCGGCCTCGCGGCCGGGGTGTTCGGGGGTAGTCTCGCCGCGCCGCGCACCGCCTTCTTGCACGCGGGCCTCGCACGCAAGGCGATAGTCCTGTGTCTCGCCTGGAGCTGCAAGTGGCTCACCTTCACACTGCTCCTGACCTATCTCGGGCACGCGCAGCCCGCAGCAGTTCTGGGACAGAGTGCGGGCCTCGAGCTGGCCCTGACCCTCACGGTCACTGCCCTGCTTCATCCCCTCTTCCTGACTTTGCCCCGTCGCCGCGAGCGCTTCTACTTGTGAGGGAGGTGTGACGGGACGGAGGCGTAGCGAACAGAGCGAACAGCGGGGCACGTCACGGGGTGCGATTTACGCCCTCGTCACGGTGCTTCTCACGGGCCTCGCTGTGATCGGTGGACGCCTCACGTACCTGCAACTCCTGCACGGCGCACACTACCGCGACCTCGCCCAACACAATGCCCTCGAGGCCGAGCACCTCACGCCGCTGCGCGGGCGCATCCTGGCGCGGGACGGGACCGTGCTGGCGGGCAACCGGGTGGCAACCGATCTCCTCTACCGGGGGGGCGAGGTCGCCCGCTGGTCGCGCCTGCGCTACCTACTGGACCTCGGGCCATTGCCCCGCTCACCCGATCCGAACGATCCCGAGGAGGCTACCCGGGGCACCGTGCTCGCCTGGAATATTCCCGATGCAGACGTGCCCGCAGTCGCCGAACTCATCGCGGGTCAGGAAACCCTCTACCTGAGAGAAAGGCTCGAGCGCACCTATCCGACGGGTCTCGCCGCACACGCTGTTGGCTACACACGCGAGGGCGACCCGGGCGAGCAAGCAGGCGAGATGGGCCTCGAGCGCACCTTCGATAAGGTTCTCGCCGGAGAGGCCGGGCGGGCGCTGCTCGAGGTCGATACGCACAGCCTCGCGCTGGGCCGAACGGTCGTGCAGGAGGCAGTGCCCGGCAAGGACGTGATTCTGACGCTCGACGTCGCCGCGCAGCGCGCCGCCGAAGGCGCGCTCACCGGGGCTAGGCGTTACGTCAACGAGGAGCGCGCCCGGCACAGCCTGCCGCCCATGAAGACCGTCCGGGGCGCGCTCCTCGCCATGAACCCACAGACCGGGGAGATCCTCGCGCTCGCAAGCGCCCCGAGTTTTGACCCAAATCTTTTTACCCACCGCCCGGTCGCGCGGTCCCGGGTCGCGGCACTTCTGGGAAACAACCAGACGACCCCGCTCGTCAACCGCGCCGTGAGCGCCTACCCGCCTGCCTCGACCTTTAAGGTCGTCTCGAGCCTCGCCCTCTTGAACGGCGGCTACCTGACGCCCGGCACACGCTACGACTGCGCCTCGACGTTCGCTTTTGCCGACAGCGTGCTGCACAACTGGAGCGACGAAGATCGGGGGGCCTACACCGTGACCGAGGCGCTCGCCGACTCGTGCAACACCTTTTTCTGGCAGGCCGCCGCCCGCACGCCCGGCGCGTCCGAGGGCTGGAACGCCTTTACCGCCGAGTTGGAGGCGACCGCTCGAGCCCTGGGCTACGGGAAGCACGTCGGCATTGGTTTACTCGAAGAACAGGCAGGGCGCGTCCCCAGCCTGGCGTGGGCCGAGAACTATTACGGGCACCCCTGGTACCCCGGTTTTACGCTCAACATGGTCATCGGGCAGGGCGACCTGCTCGCGACACCGCTCCAGACCCTCAACCTTGTCGCCACCGTCGCGCGCTCGGGCGAGACGCTCACCCCGCACCTCGTGCAGCGGGTCGGCGAGACCCAGAGCGAGGTTTCGGTGACACAGCAGCCGGGGGCGTGGCGGTCCGTGCAGCGCGGCATGCGCGAGATGATCACCGATTTTAGCGGGCGCTGGATTCTGGGTCCGGAAGTCTTCGAGATTCCGGTCGCGGGCAAGACGGGCACCGCTCAGAACGCCCGCACCGACCACGCCTGGTTTATGGGTTATGGGCCACTAGGGCACCCCGACCTTGCGGTGGTCGTGTTTATCGAGAATGGAGGCTCGAGCAGCGCCATGGCCCAGCCCGTCGCCCGGGACTTCATGGTGAGCTACTGGCGGCATACTGGTAGAATCACTAGGGACAGGTCAGAAGCGCGTTTCGCAGGGGCCGGAAAGAGAGACTGACACCGACATGAAAACACGCGGGACAAGGAGCGGCATCCTGCTCAGCCTCGACGCCAAAGACACGCAGGAAAGCGTCGAAGCGCTAAGGGCACAGTCGCAACTGCTTACGGGCAAGGTATTCGTCGAACTCTCCGAGCGGACTTCATGGGGCGTCCTCAAGGCCATCGAAACACTCGTCGAGGAGGCCGGGGGCACGCTCGCCGAGGTACGCCCGCCAGGCGCCGTGGTTCAAGCTAAGGGCGAGACCGAAATCGTCGCGCGCACGGTGCGCAGCGGTAGCCGCGTCGAATCACGCGGCTCGGCAATTATTATCGGCGACGTCAATGCAGGCGCGGAAGTCATCGCCGAGGACGACATCATCGTGCTGGGGACGCTGCGCGGCGTCGCACACGCCGGGGCGGGCGGCAACGAGAAAGCCTTTATCTGGGCGCAGCAGGTGGCCTCGAAACAGCTCCGCATCGCCGGAGCACTCGCGCAGGCCGGGGGCGACAACAAAACCGTCTCTGGACCGGAGGTCGCACAGCTGCATAACGGGCAGATCATTCTGCGGCCCTGGGACCGCTGAGCATGACCGACTTTACCGAAACACCCGCCGGCACCCTCATGGCGTCTCTTGCCATTACCGTACTCGAGGCCAGCCCCGAACGTGTCGTGGCCACCATGCCTGTCGGTCCCCGCGTCCATCAGCCCTACGGCATCCTTCACGGCGGTGCGTCGGTAGCGCTCGCGGAGACGGTAGCGTCCGTGGGCGGCGCGGTCAGTGTCCCAGCAGGTAAAGCCGTCGTCGGGCTCGAGATCAACGCCAATCACCTGCGGCCCAAACGAGACGGTCTCCTGACTGCGACCGGAACGCCCCTCCACCTCGGACGAAGCACGCAACTCTGGCAGATCGAAATCCGCGACGAGGCAAATCGTCTCATCTGCGTCTCACGCTGCACTCTGGCCGTGATCGACGCGCCGCAGGACGCGGCCCCAGCAGGACGTGAGCGGTAGGCTTAGAGTTCCATCTTTCCCTGAAAACCGCTCTCCCCCGTTCAGCACGTCCTCCCAGTATCCGCCGAGAGGTAGCTCGAGCGTCATCGGCTCCTGGCTTATGTTGACAGCTACCAGAACCGTCTCGTCTTCGTACGACCGTGTAAAGGCCAGGTGTTCGGACGCCACAAGAACCTCCTGATAGTCCCCGCCAACAAGTGCTGGAGAACTCTGCCGCAGTCTCAGCAGCCTCTCGATGACTGCAAACAGGTCCGAGTGTGCGCCCGCCTGCGGCAGCGCATCGGGCGTGAGGATCGGGCGGAGCGGCGCGTCGCTGTCGGCTCCCTTCGTGCCTGCTACTCCCCACTCACTGCCGTAGTAGAGCGACGGGACGCCGGGAACCGTGAAGAGCAGCAGGTAGAGCGTGTAGAGGTGTGCCGGGTTGTGCAGGAGGCTGGCGACGCGCGGCACGTCGTGGTTGTCGGCAAAAGTCAGCAGGTGGAACCCCCGATAGATGCCCCCCTCGCCAAACTGCCGCCTGAGGGAGTAGGCGACCTCGAACAGATTGTGGTCGTTGTGGCTCGAGTAGAGCCCCTTGTAAAGCTCGTAGTTGGTCGCGCTGTCCAGAATCCCCGGTCCGACCCAGTCGCGGTAGTCCCCGTGAACGAGCTCTCCGAGAAGCGTGCAGTCGGGTTTGAGTTCGCGGCAAAAACGTGCGAGGTCATGCTGAAAGCCCCGGTCGAGCACGTCCGCCGCGTCGAGCCGCAGTCCATCGGCGCCGAAATCCTCGAGCCACACCCGCACCGCGCCAAACAGGTGCTCGCGCACCGCGCCGTTTGCCGTGTTGAGTTTGACGAGATCATAGTGCCCGGCCCAGCCCTCGTAGGTAAAAGGATCACCCGCCGGACTCTGCGCTAAAAAGTCTAGAAAAAACCAGTCGCAGTAGGGGCTCGCAGAACCGCGCTCGAGAACGTCCCTGAAAGCCCAGAAGTTCCGCCCGACATGGTGCAGAACGGCGTCGAACATGACGAGCAGACCGTTCGCGTGACAGGCCGCCACGAACGCCCGCAGGTCGTCGTCCGTGCCGAGCCGTCGGTCCACGTGATATAGATCGACGGTGTCGTAACCATGAGCACGGGACTCGAGGACCGGCCCGAGCAAGAGCGTTCCCACACCGAGCTTACGCAGGTACGGTAGCCAGGCGTGAAGCGTCTGCAGGCGCTCACTCGGCGGGCTCACGAAGTCGTTAAGAGGCGGCGTACCCGCGCTTCCGAGCGGAAAGAGATG
>JBMDWS010000358.1:0-2682 GCA_048594695.1 Truepera sp.
TGCCGGGTCTTTACCGTGCGGCACACGGATGGCCTTGACCAGAAATTGCCTGCCCACGGACTGCTCGAGACCCGACAAGACCGCCCGCTGGCCCGCTTCGTCGGCGTCGAAAGCAAGGTAAAGGCGCTGCACCTCGAGGCGGGAGAGCTGCCCCGCCTGCTCGGCGGTCAGCGTCGCGCCGAGCGCGGCGACCGCGTGAGCAAACCCTGTCTGGTGCAGGGCGATCACGTCCATATACCCTTCGACGACGAGGCACTCACCCGTCGTGCGAATGGTGGTCTTGGCGGTATCTAGGCCGTAGAGCAGTTCACCCTTTTTGAAGATGTCGGTTTCAGGCGTGTTCATGTACTTGGGCAACGAATCGTCAAGCACGCGCCCGGAAAAGCCCACCACACGGCCCAGATAATCCTTGATGGGGAACATGACGCGGTTGCGGAACCTGTCGTAGCGCCGCCCCGAGTCCGACTCGGCCAGAAGCCCGGCCCGCAGCAGGTCGGCCTCCTTGACGCCCTTATGAAGCGCGTACTTGAGCAGTCCGTCCCAGCTTTCGGGCGCAAAGCCTAACTCGAAAGCGTCGATGCTCTCCCGCGTCAACTTGCGCGAGAGCAGATAGTCCTCGGCAACGCCCGGTAAATGTGAACAGAAAAACTCGAGCGCCACCTTGTTCACGTCATACAGGTCGCGCCGATGCAGGTCTTTGGGGGCCGTCGGCGTGACCTCGATGCCCGCCCGCTGCCCCAGCACCTGCAGCGCCTCGCCGAACGCGACGCCCTGCGTCCGCATCACGAAGTCGAAAACGTCGCCTTTAGCCTGACACCCGAAGCAGTAAAAGAAGCCCCGGTCCTGCATCACGTGAAACGACGGCGTCTTTTCTCCGTGGAAGGGACATAACCCCTTGAGCCGCCCTTTGCCTACGCTCTTGAGCGCCACGACCTCACCGACGACCTCGGCGATGTCGAGGCGTTCGCGGATGCGTTCTTTGGCGTCGCTCGGCACACGGACTCCAGGGGCTTGAGGGTGGTGATGACGGGGCGGCGCTTTAGGCGCGGCGCCGCGCGGGATAGTAGGGCATCATAGCACAAAGCCCCCCGCCGAAAGCCTCGAGCGGGGAGCCAGAAACACCGTGCAGCACGCGCTTTTCAAGATAGGGCAGAATAAGAATGCGTGAGGCACGCATTCGAGGCGTGTCAAGCCCAAACGGGCAGAGTGCTGGGGCTAAGGGTTATCGAACAGGGGCAAATGACCAAGCGAAATCACGTCGTCGCGCTCATCGCCCTCGGTAAAAACCGCCATCGTTGCCACGGCTTTCGCACCGACCTCTTCCAAAAGCTCACTCAGGGCGCGCAGGGTTCCGCCCGTACTCACCACATCGTCGAGGATGATGGCGCGCTTGCCCCTAAGCCTCGAGACGTCCGCGCCGTCGATAAAGAGGTCTTGGGGCTTGCCGGTCGTAATCGACACGACGGTCTTTTGCACCGCGCCCACCATATAAGGCTTTTTCGTCTTGCGCGCCACGATATACGGGAGGCCCGTGCGAACCGATAACGCGTGCGCGAGCGGCACGGACTTGGCCTCGGGCGTCACGAAGACGTCGGCCTCCGGCATACGCCTGGCGAGTTCGTCGGCGGCAGCCTCGGTGATGGCGGTGTCCCCGAGCATGTTGAAGAGAGCCACCGACACGTCCCCGACGCTGACGACCGGCAGCGCGCGGGTCTCGTTGCCGATGTTGACCGTAAAGCTCTGTGCCTGCGTTTCGACCTCTGTCTGCATGGGCGCTCCTCTGGGCTCGCGGGTTTTCGCCCCACCATACCTCTAAACGCTAGAAGACGACCGTTTTGTTGCCGACCAGCAGAATGCGGTCGTCTAGCTGCGCCGCGACAGCCCGCGCCAGCACGGTGCGCTCGAGCCCCCGCCCGACCTGCACCATGTCCTTGACCGACTCGCGGTGCGACACCCGCGCCACGTCCTGCTCGATGATCGGACCTTCATCGAGGTCGTCAGTGACGTAGTGCGCCGTCGCGCCGATCAGCTTGACCCCGCGCTGATAGGCCTTTTTGTAAGGATTGGCCCCCACGAACGCGGGCAAAAACGAGTGGTGGATGTTGATGATGCGCTGCGGAAAGTGTGCCACGAATTCAGGCGAGAGAATCTGCATGTAGCGAGCCAGGACCACAAAGTCTACCTTGTCAGTGAGCAGCTCGAGCATCCGCGCTTCCTGCTCGGCCTTCGTCTCCTTGGTCACGGGCAGATAGTGAAAGGGCACCCCGTAAGACTCACTCACACCGCGCAAGTCTTCATGGTTCGAGAGAATCATAGGGATTTCAACCTCGAACTCGCCGCTCTGCACCCGCCAGAGCAGTTCCAGGAGGCAGTGATCGGTATTGGATACAAGAATCGCCATGCGCTTGCGGGTGTCGGCGTAGGCGAAGCGCCAGTTCATCGCGAAGGGCTTGGCGAAGACCTCGGCAAAGGCCCGCTCGAACTGGTACCGGGTTACGTCCTGTTCCTCGAGATGAAAGACCATACTCATGAGAAACACGCCGCCCGTGGGGTCGGTCGAGTGCTGCTGCGCGTCGAGGATGTTCGCGCCGTGACTGTAGAGAAACTGACTGACTGCCGCGACGACGCCGGGGCGGTCGGGGCAGGAGATGAGCAGACGGGCAGTGTTGGATTCGGACATGC
>JBMDWS010000359.1:0-1650 GCA_048594695.1 Truepera sp.
GCGCTGCGTGTCCTGACCCGACCATTAGACAGTGACGGTTTCGACCGAGCCAATCACCTCGAGCCCAAAGGCCTCATGAACCGCTTTAAGGGCTGGAACCGCCTTATCCGCCTCGATCACCACCGAAATCCGCACCTCGCTGGTGGCGATCATCTCGATATTGGCCCCGGCGGCAGCGACCGCAGCAAACATCGTGCCTGCGATCCCCGGGGTCGAGCCGATAGCTACACCGACGATCGAGAGCTTGGCGATGTTACGGTCGGCGCGGGCTTCGCCCCCGACTTCAGCCAAAACGGGATTGACGGCCTCGAGCGCATCCTCGACCATGTCGCGGTTGACGGTGAACGCCATCTGCTGCCGGCTCTTGTCCCCCGGCACGCCCTGAATGATGGTGTCGATATTGACCTTGGCGCGGCCCAAGGCTCCGAAGATTCGCGCGGCGACCCCTGGCGCGTCCGGAACGCCCAAAAGGTCGATACGGGCGTGGTTACGGTCGAGCGCCACACCGGTCACAGGCTTGTCGGTCTTCACGGTTCTCTCCCCCAGGTTGTACACCAGCGTACCCGTGTTAAATGAAAATGAGGAACGAACGTGGATGGTGACGCCGTAACGACGTGCGTACCACACGCTCCTCGGATGGAGCACCTTGGCTCCGAGAGACGCAAGTTCCAGCATCTCGTCATAGTCGATACGGTCCAATTTTGTCGCACTAGGCACGATGTGCGGGTCGGTGGTATAGACCCCTTCGGTATCGGTATAGATCTCGCACTCGGTGGCGTTGAGTGCCGCCGCCAGCGCCACCGCTGTCGTGTCCGAGCCGCCCCGCCCGAGCGTGGTAATCATTCCGTCGGCGTCGGCCCCCTGAAACCCGGCGACGACGATTACGTCACAGACGCTAAAGGCGCTCAGTACCGGTTCCGGATCGACTTCGATGATACGCGCCTCGCCGCTCACACTGTTGGTCAGGAAGCCTGCTTGGGGTCCCGTCATCGCCCGGGCGCTTATGCCGAGCGTATGGAGCGTCAGAGCGAGCAGCGCCACCGACTGCTGCTCCCCGGTGGCCATCAGGAGGTCGAGTTCGCGCTTGGCGGGGCGCGGTCCGATCTCTTTGGCCTGCGAGATGAGCGCGTCGGTCGTGCGGCCCATCGCCGACACCGTGACTGCTACCTTACGACCCTCCTGTACACTCCGCGCGATACGCGAGGCGACCTTACGGATGCGCTCGAGGTCGCCGACGCTGGTGCCCCCGTACTTCTGCACCACGATATTTGCCATAAAACTCCCTTTAATCCCGAACCCGGCGCACCGGTACGTTCGGGCAACGTTCACATTCTATGACAGATGGGGCCGGGCGCGTCGCGACTTTTGTCCGGGTCAGCTCGTGTGCCCGAGAATCCAGGCCGCGACTTCGCTCAGGTCACGCCCGATAAAGGCGCCTCGAGCCTTTGCTGCGTCCTGGTTGCTCGCAAAATGGCCCCAACCCGTGGTGACTAGCGCCGAGCGCGCACTAAGGTTAATGCCCGCTTCGACGTCCGAGGCAGTGTCTCCGACAACGAACGAGGCACTCGGGTTTAACGAAAGTTCTGTTGCCGCCTGCTCATAGAGAAGCGTTTGGGGCTTGGCGCAGGTACAGAGTTCGGTGAAACGGTG
>JBMDWS010000036.1:0-2770 GCA_048594695.1 Truepera sp.
TGTGCGTTACGTACCGCTGCGGCTTATTGCAGTTTTCATCCTCATTATTATTACCGCATCATGCGTTCGGGAGCCCCCCGCAGGAAGCTCGGACCGGCCCAATATCATCCTGATCGTCACCGACGACCAGAATGCCGACACAATCGCGTTTATGCCGACCCTACAGAACGAATTAGTCGATCGGGGGACAAGCTTCACGAAAGCTTACGCGCCGACACCTCTTTGCTGCCCTGGTCGCGCCAGCATCCTGAGGGGTCAGTACGCCCACAATCACTTGGTCAAATCTAACGACGGCGTGAGCGGCGGCTTTCCGCAGTTTTTCGACAAGGACAGGGAAGCCTCGACCTTGGCCACTTGGCTGCAAGACTCGGGCTACCGTACCGCCCTTGTCGGCAAGTACTTCAACGCCTACCCTGAGAGCATGGTGCCTCCCGCAGGCTTCTCTTTTCCTAGTGAGAGATATGTCCCGCCTGGCTGGGATGAGTGGTTCGGTCTCCTCGATATCCCAGGTGATGACAGCGCAAACCCCTACGCGATGTACGGCTACCAGATGAACCAGAACGGCCGGGTTGAGCACTACGGTAATGATCCCGAGGACTACCTGACCGACGTACTCAGCGGCCTTGCTGTGGACTTCGTCGGACGCAGTGCAGGTAAGCGCGAACCGTTCTTTTTGTATCTCGCCCCGACTGCACCACACCTGCCCGCCATTCCGGCCTTAAGGCACCAAAATATGTTTGAGGACATCGAAGCACCCCGCCCCCCATCGTTCAATGAGGCGGACATGTCGAGCAAACCCACCTGGCTCTCAAGACGTCCGTTAATGTCAGATGACCTGATTTCCGAGCTCGATGAAACCTACCGCAAACAGGCACAAATGCTCCTTGCGGTAGACGAGATGATCGCGTCACTCCTCGATACGCTCAGGCAAACCGGCGAGCTGGATTCCACCTACATCATGTTTACTTCCGATCACGGCCTGCATAACGGCGAACACCGGCTCGTGAGCGTAAAACTCACCCCCTACGACGCTTCAGCCAGAGTACCGCTGGTGGTACGCGGACCAAACGTCCCTGCCAGGCAGAGCGTTGATGACCTCACGTTGCTGTCGGACATTGCCCCAACGCTTACCGACCTGGCCTCTACCTCTACACCTGGTTTCGTCGACGGTCGCTCATTCGCACCCTGGCTAGGCAAAGGGAACCTAAATACTATTAAAGAGCGTCAGCAGATTCTGCACGAGTTCTGGCCGCGTGAAGGTTTCCCTGCCGATATGCGCGAAGAGTCCGTTCGCCCGCTGCCGATTCCTGTTTATCAGGCACTTCGATCTTTGGATTACCTTTATGTCGACTACAGCTATTCCAATGGCCGTCAGGAAGAAGAGCTATATGACCTCGAGCGAGACCCGTTCGAGCTCAACAATCTCGCCCGCAGCGCCGACTCTGCTCTCCTCCAGGCGCTGTCAACCAAGCTGGTTGAGCTGAGACGCTGCCAGGCAGATGCCTGCTGGCAGGCAGAGATGAGTCCATTCTGACTCAGGTCCTCCTGAGGCATACTCGCTGAGATTGTTGCATCTGCGGAGCTCCGCGCCAAACCTCCTCGTTTGTGTGCGGTGGCCGCCGAGGTCACTTACTGACATACGCTTGTCGTCATAAGCTGCGGGCATTCATGAGCGACAAGAGTGTGTACTGACGGGTTAGCTGCCTTCAGGGCGAGTCAAGCCGTGGACGTTACTCTGTAATTCTTGTGAAGGTGCCCTGACCCGTGGCGTCGAGGTTCTCAAGAGTCACAGACGCCGCTTTACCGTCCGTGCCCAGGTGGAAAAAGATACCCGCCGTGCCGACCGCATATTCACCGCGTGTGACGTAGGTGAAGGCGTCGCGGTCGAAGTGTGTCATGATGAAGGTCATCTTTCTTGGACCCTGAACGACAGCCAGACCATCGTCGTGAGCGACAACTTCGATGTTGCCGTAGAGCGTGTTTCTGTAAGTGCCGAGGTATGCCTTGTCCGGCAGTGCAGGGGTGTCTGGCGTTACGAGAGTGGCATATTGCGGTGTAAGGTTCTCAGCTTGAGCCATCCGGGCGACGATACCCTTATAGATGCTGAGCCAGTCTTGCGTGAGTTCACCGTACAAGGCGTAGTCGATGAACGACGCTGCAATGCCCTCGACCACGCCCGTCGGCGCGCCGTTGGACAGGACGACAATGCCCAGCCCTTCGTCCGGGATCAGACTCACGTTCGTGCTGGCGCCTAGGTAGAACCCACCTGAGTGCGTTAGCCGTAAGCGCCCCTGGTCATCGTAGCGAACGTTCCAGCCCAAGCCGTAGAACCCCGGCAGGCCATCGAACGGGCTAAATCCAGCCAGTATCTGCGGTTTGCGGGTCTCGGCTAGTGACTGTTCGGAGACAATCTGCTCTCCCTCGAACATTCCGTCCCCGAGTTGCAACCGCATCCATCTGGCCATGTCGTTAACCGATGAACTCACGCCGCCTGCGGGTGACTGAGCGTCGGGTTGCCGCTGCTTTTCGTGTACCCAGTTGCCGTCCTTTAGCACGTGTCCCAAAGCTTTGTTGGGTTGCATCATGAAATCCGAAAAGCGTGAGCTTGTGGCGTCCATTCCGAGTGGCTCGTAGAGGCGGTCTTTGGAAAGCTCTGCCCAAGTCTCGCCTGTCACGCTTGCTGCTGCAACAGCTGCAGCAGTGATGCCGAAGTTGGTGTAGGCGAAGGCAGTGCGGAAGCTGGATACAAGAGCCTGATAGCGCAGGCGGT
>JBMDWS010000360.1:0-25813 GCA_048594695.1 Truepera sp.
CCACGCGACGGTGACATCAACGCCTACGCCCGCTCGAAGATCGCTGCCGAGGACACGCTAAAACTCGCCGGGCTCGAGACAGTCATCATCCGACCAGGTCTCTGGCCCTTCGGCCCACGCGATCCCAACTTCGCCCGCGTCGCGACGGCACTGGCGAAGGGTCAGCTGCCCTTTGTCGACGGCGGACGAGCGCTTATCAATACCGCGTACTGCGAGAATCTCGTGGAGGGTCTATATCTCGCCGGAACCGTGCCGCAAGCTGCAGGAAAGATCTACGTGATTGCCGATGCGGGTGCGCCGAGCTGGAAGGATCTTTTTGCCGAACTGGCGCGGCTCCTCGGGACGGCACCCCCGCGCGCGAGTCTACCGGGCGCGCTGAGCGAGGCGGCGGGCGCGACCGTAGAGCAGGCCTACAGCCTCGCGGCACCAAGGCTCGAGCCACCCCTCACCCGCTACCGTGGGGCGCTGATGCGCCACGACGTTCACTTTTCCATCGCTGCGGCGCAGACCGAACTCGGCTATACGCCCCGGTATAGCTGGCAAGATGGGCTGGCCCGGAGCGTACAGGCGCTTCAAAGGACCCCCGTATGACCGACCGACCCCTCATCATCTTCGCCACGATCGCTGCCGGTGGCGGTCACGTCGCCACCGCAAACGCCATGGCCCAGAGCCTCGAGGCGGGCTATCCTGGCGTTTTCGAGACGCGCGTCAGCGAACCCATGATCGACCTGGGCTTTACCGAGCAGGACCGTCAGCACAAGGAGACCTGGTCGTGGATGCTCGCCAATCCCTGGAGCGCACGCTGGGGGCAGCGCGTCATCGACCGCGTGCCGACCCTGACCAACCGCTACCTGCGCGCTACCCTCAGCACCTTTGCCCGCGCTGTAGCCGCCCATATGAACGCACGTAACCCCGCGCTCATCGTGACCAATCACGGCTGGCTGAGCGTGGCCCTGACGCTCGCGCAGCAGCGCTACGGGCTCAAGCCCAGGCTCGTGCATTTTGCCACCGATCCGCTCGACGCCAGCGCACTCTGGGCCGAGTGGCGCGTGTCGCGCTACATCGTGCCCTCACAGGCGGTGCAGGGCGACCTCGAGCGTTTCGGCGTGCCACCTAGCCACATCGACCGCATCGGCTACCCCGTCGGTCAGAGTTTCCTGAACCCGCCCACGCAGAGGGCCGCACGGGCGGCGCTTGGACTCGAGGAGCGCTTTACCTGTCTCGTCTCTCTGGGGGGCGAAGGGGTCGGGACAAACGTGCTCGAGGTCGTCCGCGCTCTGCAAGCGTCCCCCCTGAGGCCACAAGTCGTAGTGGTTACGGGCCGCAACGAGGCGCTCCGGCGCAAGCTCGATACACTCCCCGACTTGCGCACGCTCGGCTATGTGTCGAACGTCGCCGACTATCTCGCAGCCTGCGACGTGGTCGTCGGGAAGGCCGGACCCGCGTCGGTTCTCGAGGCGCTCGCCGTGGGCCGCCCAGTTTTGATGACCAGCTACGCCGGCCTCAACGAAGAGAAGCTCGTGCGCTTCGTCACCGCCAAGGATCTAGGCGCGTACGTGCCGCGCCCCGGCGGGCTCGCGGCGCAACTCGTGCACTACGCCCAACCCGCAGTGCACGAACGGGTCGCCCGCGAAAGTGAGGCGCTGCGCCTGCCCGAGATGACCTCGGCGTTCGCCCACTATCTCCGGGACGCGGCGCTCCTCGGCTTTCCCCGGACGCCCCTGCGACTCCCGGGGCTCCACTAGAGGCCACCCTGCACCCGAATCCTCCCGTACGCGGGCGCAGGCGGCTTTTTCAGCTATACTCAGTCGCTGTGCAAGGGTTTGACTATCTCATCGTCGGGGCCGGCTTCGCCGGGAGCGTCCTCGCTGAACGCCTCGCCAGCGTGCGGGGACGCCGCGTGCTCGTCGTCGAGACGCGGCCTCACATCGCCGGAAACGCCTACGACGAATACGACGAGAATGGCATTCTCGTTCACCGCTACGGGCCTCACATCTTTCATACGAATTCCCGGCGCGTCTTCGAGTACCTCTCGAGCTTTACCGCTTGGCGGCACTACCAGCACCGGGTCCGAGCACTCGTCGAGGGTCAACTATTGCCTATTCCCATCAATCTAGACACCATCAACGGGCTCTACGGGCTGAAGCTGAGTTCGCTCGAGCTCGAGGCCTTTTTCTCCGAGCGGGCCGAGAAGGTGAGTGAGATTCGCACCTCGGAAGACGTCGTCGTCGCCCGCGTCGGACGCGACCTTTACGAAAAGTTTTTTCGCGGCTACACCCGTAAACAGTGGGGCCTCGACCCGAGCGAGCTCGACGCCTCGGTCACGGCCCGCGTGCCGACCCGAACGAGCCGCGATGACCGCTACTTTGCAGACACCTATCAGGGAATGCCCCGGAATGGCTACACAGCAATGTTTGCCCGGATGCTCGAGCACCCGAACATCAAGGTCATGCTGCAAACCGACTACCGGGAAGTTATCGGGTTCATCCCGCACAAGCACCTCATCTTTACAGGTCCAGTCGATCTCTTTTTCGACTACGAACTCGGCAAACTTCCCTACCGCTCCCTGAGCTTTCACCGCGAAACGGTGGCGCAGACCCTGGTACAGGACGTCGGCACCATCAACTTTCCCAACGACACGCTCTATACCCGCGTCACCGAGATGAAGCACCTCACGGGGCAGGTCCATGAACGCAGCGTGCTCGTCTACGAAGAGCCGCAGGCCGAGGGCGATCCCTACTATCCCATTCCACGGCCCGAAAACCGCGAGCGCTATAACGCCTATCGGGAGCTTGCGGCGACCCGTAAGAATGTCACTTTCGTCGGTCGCTTAGCGACCTATCAGTACTACAACATGGACCAGGTCGTCGCTCAGGCCCTTAAGGTTTTCGAGACGTTACCCGATGTCTAAAGTGCCGGGCAGGAACCTTTCTTGAACGGGCGCTTGCTGCGTCCACTTCTCCTGTCGGTTCTGTGCGGCGCGCTCGGGCTCGGGGCAGCCCTCGTTTTCGGCAAACCCGAGGATCTGCTCGTCATCCGTCAGCTCACAGCCCAAACGCTCCTCGTTTGCGCGCTCCTGATGCTGCTGTCTTTTATCTGCGGCGGTCTGCGTGTGCAGGTGTTGGCGCGTATTCTCGGCTACCGGATACAGTTCTGGAGCGCCGTACGAAGTCACGTCCTGGGGCTTTTCAGCGCGGCGATCACGCCAAGCGGCAGCGGCAACGCGCCCGCCATCGCGCTGATGCTGGCTCGAGACGGCGTGAGTACACCGCACGCCTGGTCGGTCGCGCTCTACACGGGCATCGTCGACCTGCTGTTTTTCGCCTGGGGTGTCCCGGCCTCGCTGGTGGTGCTCGCCGTGACCGGGCACATCCCCGAGGGACGCTGGCTCGTGGTGCTGGGCGTGGTCGTCAGCGCCCTTTTTATTGGGCTCTGGTATCTGGTGGCGTTTCATCTGGGGGCTGCGCCGCGCCTTATCGTCAGACTGTTCTCGTGGCAGCCCTTGCGGCGCTTTCGCTCCCGGGCCACGAACTTTAGCCGCAGCCTCTCACAGACGATCACCCGGCTCTCGGCAACTACCTGGCGAGGTGAACTTTATTTGCAGATCCTGGCGATGGGCACGCACCTCAGTATCTTCGCGATGTTCCCCGTGATTGCCCATAACCTCGGGCTACACCTCGAGTTCGTCCCCACCGTCGCCACGCTGTTTCTCGTCTATATCGTCTCACACGTCGTCCCGACACCCGGCGGGAGCGGGTTTCTCGAGCTCACCCTGCCCCTCCTGCTCGTCCCCGGTCGGCCCGGCCTCGCCCTGCCCGCCGTCGTGGTGTGGCGGCTCGTGTCGTTTTACTCGATCTTTTTGCTGGGCCCTGGTCTGGGGGGCGCGGCCCTTGCCAAACGCCTCGGCCCAGCGACTCCAGATACCGTCGGCGACGCACCGAAACCTTAAACGCACCGAGTCCCTAGGAGACGACCCGCCCATCTTTGTAGTAGCCGTTATACCAGAGCAGGCGGCGCAGGTTGCGGTAGCTGACAAGCGTGCTGAGGGTGGTCCCGTCGAACGCCCGGACAGAGCGGCGCATGACCGCGCCCGAAACAGGTCGGCGCGCGTGGGTGCGACGATAGTCGCCGAGTTCGCGAAACACCTGCCAGTACTCGCGGAACATGTCGCGGCCCAGGGACGAAAACAAGATCAGGCCCGTTGCCATGCGCCCGAACAACACGTCGTAGTAGTGCCAGCCCCTGTAGTAACGCCAGGCTGTCTGCAGGTCGTTTCGTAGCCCGTAGAAGATGTGGTTTCGGCTAAAGCGTCCTTGCCGCTGCGGCATGGCGTGGTAGACCTGCGCGTCCGGCAGGAATTCGATGTCGAAGCCACGGTGCAGCACCTCGATAGCCAGGGGCGCTTCGTTGGCGTAGAGAAAGAAGTCCTCGGGATAGCCGCCGATCTCCTGCAAGAGGGTCCGCCGCACGAAAAAGCCACACCCCGCGAAGCAGTGCCAGGGTTGTGGTCCAGTCCCAGGACGGCGTGGCAGGTAGGCCATATCCCAGCGCATCCGGCTTTTTGGGTCAATGATGTCACAGGCGACGAGACCCAGGTTCGGCACCGCCTCGAAGCGCGCAGCGGCGCGTGAGATGGTGCCGGGTTCGGGCCACGAGTCGTCGTCGAGGACGAGGATGACGTCGCCCGTAGCCGCCATGAACGCCGCGTTGAGCGCGTCGATACCGATATTCTCGGGATGCTCGAGCAGCCGCACTTCGGGGAACGCCTCTTTCAGGAATGCCTGCGTACCGTCTTCAGAGGCGTTGTCGGCGACGAGCAGCTCGAGAGAGCCGTACGGGTCGCCTTGCAAGGTCCGTAGTGTCCGGACAAGGTCGTGCTGACGGTTATACGAAAGAATGCAGACGCTGACGCGCAGGCGAGACATACCTCAAGTTGTAACACGAAGTCGTCGCACCCTGATCCTGCCGCGTTTTTCCGCATGCGCCGCGTGAAACGGCCCAGGTAGCATGTCCCAAAAAGGGCGCGAATCCCGGCACGAACCGCCACCATCACCCCACATTCATAGGTGGCCTGTTACACTCTTAGCGATGCCTGTTCTACTCCGCCTCGCCCTGCGAAACCTGTTTCGCTACAAGAGCCGCACGTTCGCGACCGTTCTGGGCGTCGCTCTCGGCATTGCGGCCGTTCTAGCCACCCTCTCAATCGGCGACAACGTCGAGGCCAACGTCAGCAGCACGCTCGAGGCTGCCGCGGGCAAGGCCGACCTGCTCGTCACGCCGGGCGCTGAAGGCCGCTCGGTCTTTGAGAGTGCCGACATTGCCGAAACAGTCCGTACCACACCGGGCGTGATCGCTGCTTACCCGGTTCTCAATACCCGCGCCGAACCCGTGCGCGACATCGCGCAGGTCAAAGACTCGGTCATTCCCGGCCTCGATTCGGGGTTTCAGCTTTCAGGTCGGCAGACCGACGCTCCAGCCGATCTGCCAAGCGCTCTCGTTGCGGGCGAATGGCCGAAAGCCGGGTCGCGCGGCGTCGCTATCGCCGAGGGTTTCGCGCGCGACCGAGGCTTCAGCCTCGGTCAAACAATCGAGTTCACCTCGCAGTTTGGTGAGCTTCCCTTCACCCTGACAGGTCTTCTCGACGACTCGGTCGGCTACGCGACCACCAACGGTGGTCGCGTAGGGATCGCCAACCTGAGCGACTTACAAACCGCGCTGCGGCTCACGGGCCGTGCTTCGTTTTTTGACGTGATTACCGAGCAGGGCGAGAGCCAAGCCGTTCAGGCCACGTTGCAGCGCCGCCTCGGCGACACCTACACGGTTACGCTGCCTGCCGGGAGCGGGAGCGTCGCTACAGGTGTCGTCGATACACTGCAGTCGGGCCTGCAGATCCTCGCAGCGACCCTGATCGCGCTCGGCGGCTTTATGGCCTACAACACCTTCGCGGCGAGCGTTTTGGAGCGCCAGCGCGAATTTGCACTCCTGCGAACGGTCTGCCTGACGAGGCGACAGGTCCGGCACCTCGCCCTCATCGAAGCGCTGCTCGTCAGCTTGCTCGGTATCGTAGTCGGACTCGCGCTGGGTGTCGGCCTCTCGGCGGTTATCACCTACTTCAACGCCCAGGCACTTGGCTTCGAGTTCCGTACGCTCGTCGTACCCGTCCGCAGTGTGCTGCTCGCGTCGCTCACCGGAATCGTCGTATCGCTCCTGGCAGGCTACCTCCCGGCGCGGAGCGCCTCGAGAACCCGCCCACTGGCTGCCTCGAGAGCCGTCAGCGACCCCACCCCACGAGGATCGTCGGTTCTCGGAACCGTTCTTCTAGTCCTCGGCGTCGCCGCCTCGCTCGCGCCCTGGCGCGGCTATACGGCGCTCTTCGGGGCCGCACTGGCGATGGGCCTCCTGTTTGCAGGCTTTAGCCTCTCCACGCCGCTTCTTCTAAAACCCACCCTCAAGGTCATGAAGCCACTCTTGGAGCGCCTTTTCGGCGTCGCGGGCAAACTCGGCTCGGGCTTTTCCCTGCGCAACGCCACCCGCAACGGTGTCGCGGTCGGTGCAGTCGTCGTAGGCATGGGCTTGACCATCGGGGTCGGTTCGATGGTGGCAGGTATCAACGCCTCGATCCGTTCATGGATCGATACCACCGTAATCGGCGACCTATTTGTCACGGCTGCCGTGAGCTTCCCGCAGGATTTCGAGCAACAGGTACTCGCTCGAGTCCCTGAAATCGGCGAAGCCAGCGGCGTAGGCTTTCGGATCGTGCGCTTTACACCGGAATCTGCTGAAGCTTCGGCAGGTGAAGAAAGCACGGCGCAGGCACGGCGGAGAGAGCGCTCGAGCGGGCGCAGCGTGGTCGTGATTCTCGTCGATCCGGCCCGCTTCGACCCTGAAACCGGTTTTGGACGCTTTCAGTTCGTCCCCGGTCAGGGGGACGCCTCAGACGCCTATACCACCCTCTCAGCGGGCGGTCAGGTTCTTGCAGCCAACACCATCCGCGACCGCTTCGGCGTCTCAAAGGGCGACAGCGTGACCCTGCGAACGAGTAGCGGCTACGAGGACTTCAAAGTCGGCGGTATCGTCGTGGACTTTACAGGCGGGGGCGAAACCTTCGTCGCCAGCCTCAAAGACGCCGACCGCTTCGGCGGCGGCGCACCCGACCTTTACGTCATGACCAAAAAACCGGGCGTCAGCCAGGAACAGGCCAGAGACGCCCTCATCAAGGCGTTCCCCAACCTTTATCTCGACGTGACCCTGAACCAAACCTATCGCGACCGCATCAGCACGCTTTCGCAGCAGACCTTCACCACCACCAACGGCCTCTTGCTGCTCGCCATCTTTATCGCCTCTCTGGGCGTCGCTAACACTCTCGGTATGAACCTCTCGAGCCGACAGCACGAGGTCGCAGTGCTGCGCACACTCGGCCTGACCCGGCGCGGCGTCCAGCAGCTCATCACCGCCGAGGGAATCGTGGTCGTGACCCTCGGAACCATTCTGGGGATTATCACGGGCCTGCTCCTCTCTAACGTCATCACGGCCGGGGCGAGCGCCTTAACGGGCTACCGCATCAGCCCGGTTTTCCCCTGGCGGCTTATCGTCACGGCCATTGTCGCCTCACCCGTCGTCGGGCTCGTGGCGTCGCTCTTTCCGGCACGTCGCGCCGCCCGGCTCTCGCCCAAGCGCGCACTTCGGGGAGCCTAGCCTATGAGCGCAAAACAGGTGTCCGGGGGAGCGGATAAGGAGAATCTTTTGACCAGCACGTTGACTCAACAAAAGAGCCAGGCATCCGTTTCGAAGGGGGGTAGCGTCGCGCTGCGCGCACACGGCCTGACCAAACGCTATCACCTCGGCGACGAAACCGTAGACGCTCTCGTCGACCTCGAGCTGACCGTTCCGCAGGGGCAATTTGTCGCTGTCATGGGGCCCTCTGGCTCGGGCAAGAGCACACTCCTGCATCTGCTCGGCCTCCTCGACAGCGCCGACGCCGGGACCATCGAGATCGCCGGACGGGCCACCCGTGACCTCTCCGACGATGAACTCACCGCGCTGCGCCGCGACAGCCTGGGCTTCGTCTTTCAAGGTTTCGAGCTGATCCCCAATCTGAGCGCGAGAGAGAACATCCTCTTACCCGCCGAGGTCGCCGGGCGGCGCGCTGCGGGCGAAAAGGTGCTCGGGCGCCTTGCCTCGATTCTCAATATCGAAACGCGCCTGAACCACCGCCCCGCGCAGCTTTCGGGTGGGCAGCAGCAGCGCGTGGCGCTCGCCCGCGCCCTCATCAACGATCCGGTCCTCATCCTCGCCGACGAACCGACCGGTAACCTCGACACGCATAACGGCGAAGAGGTCCTGAGTCTCTTTCAGAGCGGCGTCAAGAACGAGGGCTGGACGGTCGTCATGGTGACGCACGACGCCAAGGCCGCGCTCTACGCCGACCGCATCGTCTTCTTGCGCGACGGCAAGCTCGTCGGAGAAACGCTGACCGAAGATCCCGACGCACGGCGCACCATCGAACGCTTCGTCGGCGTATGATGACCTTCTAAAAGCAGGGTTCCCTACCCTCACTTGGGCCTGCCTAAACGCGCGGGCCAGAAATGCCCTGATGCCTGGCTTACCGCTTCAATCCCGCACCACGCCTTCGGTCACACATGTTTAGCCGCCTCGCGGCGTTCATCGTCCGTTTTCCCCACCTCATCTTGCTGGGCTGGGCGGCTCTGCTACTAGCCGCCTTGCCTTTTGCCGGACGAGTTGGTGACGTTCTAACGAGCGACGTCGGGCTGCCCCCTAACAGCGAGGGTAGCGCAGTCCGCGCGACCATTTTGCGCGAGTTCGCGGGGAGCAACTATCAGGTGATCCTCGTGGCCCGGGCCCCGCAAGGGGAACAGCCGGGGGGGCAGAGCGACTATTCGAGTCTCTTTCGACAGGCCCTCACCGAGATAGCCCGGCTGCCTTTCGTCAACGAAGTGTTGGACAGCAGCGCCCAAAGCACCCTCCCCTTGCCACAGCTCACCCGCAGTGCCTCGAGCGCCGCACTTATCACCCTCACCTCCCGCGATCAACCTGAGGTAGAAGCGGCTTCGAACCGAATCCGAGCCCTTTTACCCGAGTTTGAACGGGACGGGCTCGAGCTTATCCTGACCGGCAATATTCCCGTCGAGCAGGAGGTAAGCGCCATTAGCGCCCGGGACTCCCAGCGAGCCGAGATTTTTGGACTGCCGATCAGCCTCCTGGTGCTCGCGGTTGCCTTCGGTGCACTTGTCGCAGCAACGCTGCCACTCGGGGTCGCGCTCGTCTCGGTGGTGCTGTCCCTCGCCGTCCTCTACGGCCTCGGGCATCTATTCACCATGGCGACGTTCGCGCAGATCGTCGTCACCATGCTGGGCCTCGCAACCGGCATCGACTACGCACTACTCATGGTCAACCGCTTTCGTGAGGAATTGACGCGCAGGGAGAGCGCCCGGGAGGCAGCCCGAGCTACGGTCATGACCGCCGGGCGGGCCATCACCTTTTCCGGCCTGACCGTCCTTATCGCCCTCGCGGCGCTCCTGGTACCGCCCCTCTCGTTCGTGCGCTCTATCGGCGTGGCGAGCATCGTGGTGATGCTCTTTAGCGTGCTGGTATCCTTGACCGTCTTGCCCGCCGCCCTCTGTCTACTCGGCAAGCACGTTAACGCGGTGCCTCTGACCCGGCTCATCCCGGGCCGCCGCAGCCGCGCTTTCTGGGAGCGACAATCGAAACGGGTCACGGCGCGCCCCCTTCTCTTCACCGTTTTAGGCGTGGGCGTTCTCGTGGCCCTCGCGCTACCCCTCTTGCGCATCGAGGTGGCCTTCTCGAGCGTGCGCGGTTTGACAGCCCAAACCGATACCCGTAAGGCGCAGGCAGTCCTCGAGGAACTCGGTCTCGACAGCCTACTGCGCTCGTTCGATGTGTTGGTGGACTTCGGTGAGCGCGGCTTTTATCATCCCAGTTCGGTGCGGAGCGCCTCGAGGTTTACCCGCGCTGCGACCGAGCTACCCAACGTGGCCCAGGCCCTCACCCCGACAACTACCGGCGACGTGCCCTCGCTCTTTATTTCCGGCTACTACGCGACGCAGGAGACTGCTCGGGAGAGCCCCCTCGCCGACCTCGTAGCCAACACCGTGAGCGCCGATGGACGTTACGCGCTCCTGCGCATCTTTCCCGACAGCGTCATTACACCCTCGGCTTCGGCGAGCCTCGAGCGTGCCCTGCGGCAGCTTGCCGAGGATGAAGAGATGGACGTTCAGATCGGCGGCACCCCGGTCATCGAACGCGAATGGTCCAGCACGCTCTACAGCTCGTTTCCTCTGGCGGTGGGCCTAGTTTATCTCATCACCTTCGTTCTCCTCGGGCTAGCCTTTCGCTCGCTCGTCATTCCTTTGAAGAGCATCATCCTCAATACGCTCACCGTTGCAGCGGCTTTCGGCGTTATCACGGCGGTCTTTCAGTTCGGCTGGGGCGCAGGCCTTTTCAACCTGCCGGGTGGCCTCGGCTTTGTCGAGTCGAGCGTACCGATCTTTATCTTCGCCATCGTTTTTGGCCTCAGCATGGATTACGAGGTCTTCCTGGTCTCGCGCGTCGTCGAGAACCACCAGGCGGGACAGAGCGACCGCGACGCCGTCGTCAACGCGGTCGCGGCGACAGGCGGCGTCATCACGAGCGCAGCCCTTATCATGGGCGTGGTTTTCGCTGTGTTTCTCTTTTCTCACGTCGTCCTGATCAAAACACTGGCCCTCGGCCTGACCCTGGCGGTCCTGCTCGACGCGACGCTGGTTCGGCTGGTCCTGGTCCCAGCAGCTATGATGCTGGCAGGGCGCTGGAACTGGTGGTTACCCGGTCCCATCGCGCGGCTGGCGCGGCGCGTCCATATCGGCCACGACTGAATTTTTCTAGGAGCCACGATGACCCAACTTAGACCCGGCGTGACAACCGACGAAACGATTCTGAGCCCCGACGCGCTGGACTTTGTCACTAACCTGCAGCGCACTTTCGGAGGCGAGCGCGAGGCTCTCCTGGCCCGCCGCGAGGCGCGGCAGGCGCGCTTCAATGCGGGTGAAACCCAGGATTTTTTGCCTGACACGCAGGCCGTGAGGGAGGCCGCGTGGCAAGTCGCCCCGGCGCCCGCCGACCTGCAAGATCGCCGCGTCGAGATCACCGGACCTGCCGAGACCAAGATGATGATCAACGCCCTCAACTCGGGCGCGAAGGTTTTTATGGCCGACCTCGAGGACGCCCTCTCCCCAACGTGGGAGAACGTGCTGGGTGGGCACCGAAGCCTCTACGACGCGGTGCGTAAAACCTTAAGCCTCTCGAGCGGAACCAAGAGCTACACTCTCAACGACACGCTCGCCACCCTCATCGTTCGGCCTCGGGGCTGGCACCTCGTCGAAAAGAACGTGCTGGTGGACGGTTCACCCATCTCGGCGTCGCTCTTCGACTTCGGGCTGCACTTTTTTCATAATGCCAAGGCCGCCTTGGAGCGGGATAGCGGTCCGTACTTCTACCTGCCCAAGCTCGAGAGTCACCTCGAGGCGCGTCTCTGGAACGAGGTCTTCATCTTTGCCCAGGACACGCTCGGCGTCCCGCAGGGTACGATCCGCGCGACCGTCCTGATCGAAACGCTGCCCGCCGCCTTCGAGATGGAAGAGATCCTGTATGAACTGCGCGAGCACGCCTCGGGGCTCAACGCCGGACGCTGGGACTATATCTTCTCGTTTATCAAGACGTTTCACACCCGCCCCGACAAGCTCCTACCCGACCGCGCCGACGTGAGTATGACCGTTCCCTTCATGCACGCCTATACCGAACGCCTGATAGACACCTGCCACCGGCGCGGGGCACACGCGATGGGCGGGATGGCCGCTTTCATTCCGAACCGGCGCGACCCGGCCGTCACCGAACGTGCGCTCAGCAAGGTCAGCGAGGATAAGCGCCGCGAGGCTCTGGCGGGGTGCGACGGCACCTGGGTCGCACACCCCGACCTCATTCCGGTCGCGCAGGCCGAATTCGACGCCGTGCTGGGCGACCGTCCTAATCAGAAAGACAAACTGCCGGAGCGCACAGTGCCCGGTGCAGATGCGCTCGTCGACACGCAGATCGCCACAGGAGCCGTTACTGAAGAGGGTGTCCGCAACAATATCAGCGTGGCGCTGCAGTACGTAAACGCGTGGCTGTCAGGTACGGGGGCCGCCGCGATCTACAACCTCATGGAGGACGCCGCGACGGCAGAGATCTCGAGAGCGCAACTGTGGCAATGGCGCACTCACGGAGCGGCCCTGACCACGGGCGACACCTTTACGACCAGCCTTTACGAGCGCCTCCGGGACGACGAGGTCGCCAAGCTTCAGGGTGAACATATTGGGGCCGCTGCCAGACTTCTGGACGAGTTGGTGCTGAGTGACACCTTCGCCCCGTTTCTGACGCTCAGGGCGTACGACCTGCTCTAACCCCTATTCTCCGGCGTAGCCGTGCTCCCGCGCCCAGACCACCGCCTCGGAGCGGGAGCGCACCCCCACCTTGTCGTAGAGCCGCGAAATGTAATTGCGAACCGTCTGTTCGGCAAGGTCGAACTCGAGGGCGAGTTTGCGGTTGTCCCAGCCTCGCCCGATCCCGTTCATGAGAGCCCGCTCGCGCGGGGTAAAGGGGATATTGTGGACGTCGTTACGAGTCTCGACAAAGGTTTGCATCACTGTGCGGCTAAACCACGTATCTCCCTGCAAGATCGAGAGCACGGCGCGTACGAGAGCCTCGGGCGCTTCCTCCTTGAGTAGGTAACCGTCGACCCCGACGTTCATGACCTCGCGGATCGTGCTCTGGTCGTCGTAGGCCGTGAGGATAAGGATGCGCGTACCCGGCGAAACCTGCCTCACGGCCCGGATCGTTCCCTGTGGCGTACTTTCGGGCATGCTGAGGTCCAAAACGATCAGGTCGGGCCGCAGGTCGGTGCAGAGCGCGACGACCTCGTCGCCATTCGTCGCTTCACCGACGAGCTCGAGCTGCGCCTCGCTGGCAAGCGTCGCCCGGATACCGGAAAGAACCAAAGGATGATCATCAGCCAGCAATACCCGAAAGGGTCGAGTTTCGTCCGTCACAGGGCTATTTTACGTTATTTTTGCCGTCCTTCGATGTCGTAGAATGCGCGGCTGTAGCCACGCGACGCTTTATTCCGGCCCGGTGCCGGTAGGTTCTCCAAGCTTAAAGCTCACGACGTGCCCGCTCGCGATCGCCCGCACTTCACCACCGGGAAGAAGAAGGCGCAGTCGCCCCTCCGCGTCGACTCCCCCGCCTCGCCCCTGAAGCGTTGTTCCAGCCGCGAGTACCTCGAGGTCTTGCCCATAAAGCAAGTCAAAAGGATGAAACGCCCCAGAGAGCGCAAACGTGCGGTCCGCGTGGTGCGCCAGGCCGCGCCCAATCCCCTCCAGGACAACCATGTGGGCGCCCTCGACGTCCCAGCCGCGCAGCCCGACTGCGCCCGGTGGAACCTCGTTGTTGACGTTCATGCCCACGCCGATCAGGAGATATCCAGCGACGCGCTCGAGGAGCACGCCCGCCAGCTTCTTGCCCCGGTAGTAGAGGTCGTTGGGCCACTTGAGGCCAGCGCGGACGCCGTAAGTTGGCAGCACTTCGGCGAGGCCCAACGCGATCAGGAGCGCCGCGCCGGGGTGAAGCGTCGCCGGTTCAGGAACGATGACTGTCTGATAGCTGCCGCCCGGCCCGGCCTGCCAGTCTCGAGCACGCTGCCCCCGCCCGGCGGTCTGCACAGCGGCGCGAATCACGGACCCCGGCTGCGCTTCGCCCGACAAAACCCGCCGCCGTGCTTCGTCCTGCGTCGAGGGCAGGATGTCGAAGGCAAAGATGCGCAGCGCGCTCACGCCTCGGCCTCACGGCGGATCGAGAAGACGCGGCTGATGCCCCCTTCGGTCGTCACGCCCCAAAGGGCAGACGCGACCTCCATCGTGGCCTTCTGGTGCGTGATCAGCACAAACTGCGTGCCCCGCTTTGCAAGGTCGCCCAAAAAGGCGCAGAAACGGCGGATATTGGCTTCGTCCAGAGGGGCATCGACCTCGTCGAGAATGGCGAGCGGCAGGCCCGACACCCCCTCCTCACGACTCGCCCCCTCGGCAGCGCCCAGCGTCATGAGCGCGAAGAGAAAGGCTAGCGCGCCCATGGTCCTTTCTCCAACCGACAGGAGCGAGAGCGCCCTGGTCGTCTTGGTCGGGGGTTGAAGACTCAGCTTGAGGCCAGCCGGGCGCCCGTCCTCCCAGAGCAGGTCGGCGCCCGCCTGCGCACCCGTACCGAAAAGCTGCTCGGCGTAGTAGGCAAACCCTTGGGCCAGCGCCTCGGCCCCGGCGACGAGGCGCACCCGCACCGCGTCGTCGAGTTCGCCCAGAACACCGTGCAACTCGGCAGCAGCACGCTGGGCGTCGGAAAGTTGCCGCCGCAGATCGTCCAGGCTTTCGCGCTGCGTCACCAGTTCGGCGCTGGCGCGATGGTTGACAGGACCGAGCATTTCGAGTTCACGCTCGACCTCGGCGAGCCGCTCACGCAGGCTGCGCAGCCCACCCGGCAACCCCTCGAGCCCATCCGGAAACGTACGGTTCTCTTCTTGGGCCAGCTCGAGCGCAGCCTCGCGCCGGGCCAGCGTGAGGTTGAGCGATTCCAGCTCGCCCCCCAGGCGGGCCTGCTCCCGCGTGAGCGCCTCGAGCGCCGCCTCGGCTGCTCTTTCGGCTTCCTGAGCAACGTGAAAACGCCGCGCCTCGCTGTCGTCTTCCGGCAACAGCGCCGCCTCGGCCCGGCGCAACGCTTCCCGGTCGGCCTCCACAGCCGCCTCGGAGCCTCGCACCGCGTCCAGCGCCAACGCCAGGGTCTCGCGTACCGAGGTCAGCCGTTCTTGCGCCTCGACAAAGCGGTGCATCTCGTTCTCGAAGGTGCGCTGCCGCTCCTGCCACAGCGCCAGCGCACTCCGGGCCGCGGCCTCCGCTCGCTGGGCGTCCAAGAGCGCTGCACGAATGCCGTCCTGTTCGGCCTGGACTGCCTGCAAGGCGGCACCGAGCGCGGCAACGTCCGGCAGATCGGTGGTTTCAGGGGGTGTCAGGTTTTCAAGCGCACCACGGAGCTGCAGATGCCTGCGCTGGAGGTCGCTCCGTAGGGATGCTTGCGCGGCGGCGGCTTCACGCGCCGTCCCCACCGCACGAGACGCGTCTCGTGCGGCCTCCTGCGCCGCGTTCCAGGCACCCCGAAGTGTCTGAACCCGGCTCTGCTGCACGCCGAGCTGCTCAAGGAGAGCCGCTGCCTGCACCTCGCAGGCGTTGGCAGTGCGCTCGGCGTCCTCGAGGTCGGCGGCTGCCCCCAGGACCAGCCCGGCACTCTGCGAACGCCCCCCCGAAATCGCCCCGTAGGCTTCGATCACGTCCCCCTCGAGCGTTACGAAGCGCGGGCGACTGCGGTGCCTCTTGGCGAGCGCTACAGCTTCCGGCAGCGTACCGATCAGAGCGGTCGAACCAAGGAGCTGCGCGACCAGCGGGCGAAAGCGCTCATCGCTCTCGACGACGTCGCTGGCCAGAGCAAGAACAGCCGCTTCACCCTGCAGCGCGGGTGACAGGGTGGCGGGACGACCCCCGACGAGATCGAGCGGCAGGAGCGTGACCCAGCCTCCCGCCCGCCGCACGTGCGCGAGAACTTGCTGCGCTACATCCGAGGAGGTGACAACCACATGCTCTGCGCGCCGCCCGAGGGCGCTCGCAATGGCGCGGGTATAGGCCTCCGGCACGCGGATGAGGTCGGCGACAGAGCCTACAACCCCGTCGATACCTGAGGTAAGGGCGCTCCGTGGCCCCTGGGCGTACCCGCGCCGCGCCTCGAAGGCGGCGCGGAGCCGCCCGGCCGCCTGTTTTCGGGCCTGCGCCTCGGCGTAGGCTTCCGCGTGTTGGGCCTGAAGCTCCCCGAGTGTGGCCTGCGCAGCCTCGAGCGCCTGACGTTCTCTTTCTTGCGCCGCTTCGGCTGCAAGAAGCTGCTCGGCAAGCACCTCGACCGACACGTCCCCTTCGGGCAGGGCTGCGAGGCCCGTTTCGACCTCGGCGAGCTGCACTGTCAGCGCCTCGCGACCAGACGCGTAGCGCGTCGCGGCCTCGGCGGCAGCTGCTTCAAGCTGCCGCGCCGTCTCGAGAGCCGCGCCCCGCGCCTGCACCTCGGCGATGCTTGCCTGTACCTGAGCCTGAAGCTCGCGCCCTTTCGCCGCGAGCGCCTCCAGCGCGCCCTCGCCGACCTCCTCAGCGTCAGGGGGTGGCGTGGGCGCACGAAGAGCCTCGAGTGTCTTACGCTCGGCCTCGAGGCGCTCTACGTCGGACAGGTGCACCGCGTGCTGGCGCTCAGCGGCCCGCAGCCTCTCCTGCGCGACCCTGTGGTCCCCGCGCCGGGCGGCACTGTCGGCGAGGAACTGGCGGTAATGCGCTTCGGCTTCGGTCAGCTCACGCCGTAAACGGCGACGCGTTTCCTGCGCCTCGGCGAGCGCCTCGCGCCCCTCGAGCAAAACCCCTTCGAGCAGCTCAGCCCGCTCGCGCGTCTCACGCAACTCCCCGGTGAGCGCCTCGACGCGGCGCAGACTCAGGGTGTAGCGCAGGCGCAGCCGTTCGCGCCCTAAGCTGCTGGCTCTTTCGGCCTCACTCGCCTGGAACGTGAGCGCCTCGACCTGCGCGGCGAGCGCACCCTGAACATCCTCCAGCCGCACGAGGTGCGTCTGTGCCCCCTCGAGGGCTGCCAGCGTACTCTCGCGCCGGGACGAGAGCTTGGCGACCCCGACGCTCTCCGCGACGTAGGCGAGCAGTTTGGGCGGGTCAGCCATCAGCACACCGCTCACCTCACCCTGCCCGATGACCGCGAGCCCGCCGCGCCCGAGCCCCGTCCCGGAAAGCTCTTCTTCTAGGTCCAAAAAGCGCGCCGTGCGCCCCCCGACACGCAGTTTCGATTCGCCGTCGCTACTAAGTGTCCGCGAAACACTGAGCGTCCGGCCCGCGTGTTCGAAGCCGAGCTGAACCTCGGCAAAGCCCAAACTGCGCCGGTTTACCGAGCCGTGAAAGATGAGTTCGCGCTTGTCTCCCGCCCGGAACTCGCTCGCCCGGCCCCCGCCCGCCGCCCAGCGCAGCGCGTCGATCAGGTTGGACTTCCCCGAGCCGTTGGGGCCGACGACGGCTGTGACCCCTTCGGTAAACTCGAGGGTCGTCTTGTCGGCAAAGCTCTTGAAGCCTTGCAGGGTGAGGGTGGCGAGGCGCACGCGGGCCAGTCTACCAAGTGAAGCCGGGAGATGGTGCTGTCACCGGAATGCGGACGATCTGTATTAGAGCGTCCGCAGCACCTCGAGCGCCTCGTCGACATGCTTGGCAGCGTTAAACATCGAATTGAACACATGCCGCACCGTGCCTGTACGGTCGATCACGAAGGTCACGCGCCCGGTCATGAGGCCAAAAAGCGCCGTCGCCCCGTAGCGTTTACTCACCTCGCCACCCGCATCGCTAAGCAGGACAAAGGGCAGGTTGTGCTGCGCCGCGAACTTCTCGTGGGACGCCTCGCTGTCGCTACTTACGCCGACCACCTCGGCCCCAGCTTCACGGAAAACCTCGTAGGCGTCGCGAAAGGCGCAGGCTTCGGCGGTGCAGCCCCGGGTATTGTCTTTTGGATAGAAGTAGAGCACCACCGGACCCTGCTGCCAGACATCACTCAGGCGTACAGCCTTGCCTGAAGCGTCCGGGAGGGTAAAGTCGGGAGCCTGGCTCCCCGGCTGGACCTGCGCGGAAGGTTGAACGGTCATCGTCGAGTCTCCATACCTCGAGGCTACCATTCGCGTCGGCTTCGCCCCCGTCCCAGACACTACCGCCAGACACTAGCGGTGGCATTTTTTGCGGGCTTTCCCAGAGTATTTCTGTGGTACATCTTGTCCTGTGGATAAGCCCGACACACCCCGCCCCGTTACCCCCTCCAGCGGGGTTCTCTGCGAGGACGGTCTCGTTCGGCCCCCTTGGGCCGCGCGCGACCCGCTGCTACGCACCTATTACGATACGGAGTGGGGCATGCCGGTGCGAGACGAGCGTGGGCTGTTTGAGAGGCTCAGCCTCGAGGCCTTTCAGTCGGGCCTCTCCTGGGCCACCATCCTGCGGCGGCGCGAGGGGTTTCGGGATGCCTTCGGCAATTTCGACCCGGAAACCGTGGCAGCGTTCGGCCCAGATGACGTGGAGAGACTCGTGCACGACCCCCGCATCATCCGCAACCGCCGCAAGATCAAAGCTACCCTTCAGAATGCTAGAGCGACGCTCGAGCTGCGGCCCGCGGGCGGGCTCGCGGCGCTTATCTGGTCGTACCAGCCTGAGCAGACACCCCAGCCATGCACGCTGGTCGATATCCCCACGCAGTCGGCGGAGTCGGCAGCGCTCGCACGAGCGCTGCGCGCGCGCGGTTTCACCTTCGTCGGCCCGACCACGATGTTTGCTCTCATGGAGAGTGTCGGCATCGTCGATACGCATCTCATGAGCAGTCATCGGCGCGGCTCCTCGGGCGTCTGGAGCTAGAGTGAGCGGCCCATCCGTCACAGGGGCGCTTGAGCCTGCCCCCGCTGCGCTGTACCTTTACCTTATGCTCCGTCGCACACCCCGCAGACCCGCAACCCTTTACCGCGCCAAGCGCCCCAAAAGCAGCACTGCATGACCACGATCCCCACGCTTGTTTCGCCGCTGGACCCACCAAGCTCGCCCGCCCCCCCCGCGATCCGACTCGAGGGTGTCTCGCTCGCCTTTCGTCAGGCGCAGGTCCTTGAAGACATCGACCTCGACATCGCACAGGGTGAGTTCGTGGCACTGATCGGCCCCTCGGGCGGGGGTAAAAGCACATTGCTGCGCGTCATCGCTGGGTTACTCAGGGCCGATCAGGGCGTGGTCGAGGTCGCCGAGCAGCCCGCCGTGGTGTTTCAGGACTACCGCCTACTGCCCTGGCGCACAGCCGAGGGCAACGTCGCGCTGCCGCAGGAACTTCGCGGACGCGGACGTCAGCCTCAAGACGCCCTCAAGCAAGTCGGTATGCTGGCGTTCGCCAAGCGCTACCCGGACGAACTCTCCGGGGGTATGAAGGCGCGGGTCGCCATTGCACGAGCACTCGCACAAGATACCGACGTCGTCCTGCTCGACGAGCCCTTTGCAGCTCTCGACGCGCTCACGCGGGAGCGCTTCAACCTCGAGCTCAAGCGCCTCCAAGCTAAAGAGAGCAAGACGGTTCTGTTCGTCACGCATAGCATCCGCGAGGCGGTCTATCTCGCGGACAAAGTGGTACTGCTGCGCGACGGGCGCATCCAAAAGGTCATCGACACACGCAACATGGGACGCCTGACGGCCTACCAAACGGGTGTCGAAGCAGAGCTGCGCGAGGCACTTGGCACCGCCGACTCGACGGTCGAGCGACCCCGCGCGCCGTCGTGGCGCCTTCCCTGGGAGGCGTTCGGAACGCTCGCCCTGCTGGCTCTCTTGCTGGGGGTCTGGAGCCTACTAGCCACGCGCGTGTCGCCGCTCTTTTTTCCCTCACCGGGGGCCGTTTTCGAGGCGCTGCTAGGTAACCGCGCGCTTCTGCTAGACCACGCTGCCTCTACGCTCGAGGTCACCCTCTTGGGGATCCTCTGCGCCGTCACGCTCGGTACGCCGACGGGCTACCTCATGGCCCGCTCGCGGGTTCTCGAGCGCCTCCTCTCCCCTTTTATCGTGGCGCTGCAAGCGGTGCCCACCGTCATCATCGCGCCTCTGCTGGTGCTATGGCTGGGCTACGGGCTAGGCACCAAGCTCGTCGTCACGACGCTGGTATCGATCTTCCCGGTCATCGTCTCGAGCATGAGCGGCGTGCGCGAGGTCGACCGCGTCTACCGCGAAGCGTTTCGCACGATGGGGGCAAGCCGCCTGCAAACCTTCCTGCAGCTCGAGGTGCCCGGTGCCCTGCCTAGCCTGCTGAGCGGTCTGCGCCTGACTGTGACGCTGGCCCTTATCGGCACGGTCGTAAGCGAATTCGTTTTCGGCGGCCCCGGCCTCGGCTATCTCGCCAACACCGAGCGCCTCAACTTCCGCACAGCCAACGCCGTCGCTGCCGTCAGTGTCATGGTCCTTATCGGCCTGGCACTCTACGGTATCGTCGGTCTACTCGAGAGGAGAAGAACTCACCTTCATGCACGCTAGACAGCACCGCCCCGTCCGCTTCGGCTTCTTGATACGCCGGACCATTTTGGCCCTTACCGCAGTCCTTTTTTTAGGCGCTCTGGCCAGCGCCGAGACGATTCGCGTCGGCCTCGGCTATCTGCCCAATATTCAGTTCGCGCCGTTTTACGCGGCCCAAAGCGAGGGCTTTTACGAAGCCGAAGGCCTCACCGTCGAGTTTCAACACGGTTTTAGCACCGAGCTGTTCCCGCTTTTGGCGCAGGACAAGCTCGATTTCGTCGTCGCCGACGCGGAGGATGCCATCAGCCTCCGCGCTCAGGACCCGGAGGGCGCGCCGTTTGTTTACGTCATGGCGCTCTATCAGCAGATCCCCAACGCGGTCTTTTCGCTAGCGGACACGGGCATTACCGAACCGGCAGACCTTGCAGGCAAGACACTGGGAATTCCCGGCCTCTTCGGCACCTCCTACACGGCGCTTCAGGCCGTGCTGCGCGCAGGTGGCCTTAGCGAGAGCGATGTGACCGTTCAGCAGATCGGCTTTACGCAGCTCGAGGCCGTCGTGTCGGGGCGAGTGGACGCGGCGCTGGGCTTTATTAATAACGAACCGCTCATCCTGGAGCGCCAGGGGGTCGCTGTCGACGTCATCCCGGTAGGGCCACTCAGCCCGTCTGTCGGGAACGGCGTGATTACGAGCACCGGAACGCTTGAAACCCCCGACCTCGCCCGTCGCTTTCTTGCCGCGACCCTACGTGGCGTAGAGCAGACCCTGAACGCACCCGAGCAAGCAGTCGAAGCCTCGGCCCCGTTCCTGCCCGACCTGACCGAAGAAGCAAAAGGCGACGCGCTCGAGGTGCTCCGCGCCACCATTCCCCTCTACAGCTCGGCGTACAGCGAGTCGAACGGACTCGGCGCCATCGAACCGGAACGGTGGAACGCCTTCTTCGAGCAGCTAAAAGAGAGCGGGCGGCTCGAAACGGCGCAGCCCGCGAACGTGTTTTACAGCAACGAATACTTGCCCAGATAGGGCTAGAAGTGCAGGTTCAAGCCTGCGCGAGTACGAAGGAAGTACCCGTCGCCGAGGGTAAAGTCGGGCTCAAGCTGTGCCACGGGCTGGATCTCGCCGAAGATCCCGAACGGCCCGAGGCGCACTTCGGCCCCGGCGACCGCGTGTGCGCCGAACGCGCCAGCGGGCAAAGTGCCGGCCTGCAGGGTGCCGAGCGTACTCACATCGAATACATCGGCGCCCGCGCCCACATAGAGGTTATTCTCGGTGCCGAAAAGCGGCAGGCTGATGAGCGCGTCGAGGCTACCGGAGCCGAGCGCACGCTGCTCGATATTCCCAACGACAGCGGCCCGCAACGACAGACCCGGCCCCAGGTTGAGGCCCAGCTGCGCGCCGAGGTCGCGGTCTAGGTAGTTGCTCGAGTCGGCCGTCGCGAGGTTGCCGAGTTCTGCTCCGAGATAGAAGTTTTGTGCGAATCCGGTAGAAGTGAACCCCAATGCGAGCAGCAGACCAAAGACAAGCTTCTTCATGTGACACTCCTCGGGTAGATGACGTGCACCCACCGCTGAAATTGCGGCGCGGTCACACTGTAGCGACCCCACCGACAACGCTTGTCGCACCAGCTGCGGCCTCGGACACATGTCCGGGGGGAGTTGCCACAGGAACAGGATCAAGCTGCTCTAGTCTACGTCAGGCGTGTGTGGAATCCGTTTGGAAATCGTGTGTGGCGTTTTTCATCCAGTCAGGCTTCCTTGCTTGTAACGTTCAAGCAGCACCGGCACACGGTTTCTTGCGCGTTGGGTCCCGAGTGTAGAGCAGTTGGAAAGGTGTATACGTTAGGCCCGCGCTACACGAGCAGCACAGAAACATGAGACATAAAAAACGCACCAGGAAGGACTCGAACCCTCGACCTACCGCTTAGAAGGCGGCTGCTCTATCCAACTGAGCTACTGGTGCATAAGTTACAGGTATCACCTATACCAAATAGATGATACCTGTGATCGTTGTGGAGCGGGAGACGAGATTCGAACTCGCGACATACAGCTTGGAAGGCTGTCACTCTACCAACTGAGTTACTCCCGCATCTTGGGGGTTTCATCCCATTATAGAGGAAACCCCCTCAATCTTTGGTCGGGGCGGCTGGATTCGAACCAACGACCCCCTGGTCCCAAACCAGGTGCGCTACCAGACTGCGCTACGCCCCGCAACCCGAACGTGAGTATACCGGAAGTAGGAAGGTCCGGGCAAGCGGCGCTCAACTTAATCCTGTACGCCGTCCCCCCTCACGAGCACCATCTCGCCCAGCTTGCGTCCTTTTGACATCTTGGTGCGGTAGTGGCGGATTGTCAGAACGATCCCTAACGTACCGATGATCGTCGGCATCACCCAAACAAAAAGTGGCGGCAAAAAGTTGATATTGGTCACGGCGAAAGCGGTAAAGGTCGCGATGTACGCTCCTAACATTCCAATAATGTGACTAAAAAACCACGCACCACGTTTGGGCGGTTGACGATAATCCCACACGCTATTAAGGACAAGTGCGGCAGTAACGACACCAAAGAAGAGAGAAAGGAACTCGAAAGGTCCCGGAACGCCGCTACCCCGGAACGCGAGACCCACACCAAACAGGAAAGTGACACCCGCAATCAGCCAGTCAAGCGGCTTCACACGTTGCTGAGGCGCTTTCCGGTCAAGCGCGCGGTAACCCGAAAAGGTCATAAAAAAGCTCAGCACAGCAATAGCAAGTAAAAAGGTGTCGGTGCGGAAAAGGGCAAGAATCACCGCCGAGACGACCACAACAACCATCGCCCAGACGTAGACGAGCCCGCTCCTGCGGTGAGGCTTGCCGCCTTTGCGAGATGCCATCGCCGCAATGCCCATAAGCAGAGCGATGAAACCAGCAGCGATATGAATGTTCAAAATCACGCCAGAGACAGGGGACAAGGCAACCTCCAAACACTCACCCACACCATCCTAGCGTGCATCAGGCCTGACAGGGTGCCAGCCTTCATAGGAGAAACCGCAACCCCAACACTCGCCCCTTGGTTGCATTTTGCCTAGACAGCGGGTCCAATAAGTCATGCCACCCTTTTATACGACAGCCCGGTTGGCCACCTACAATATTCGCTTCGACAACCCGGACGATCCCTTCTCCTGGTTTGAACGCCATAGAGGTCTCGCCCACCTAATACTGACCCTCGGCCCGGACGTCATAGGCTTGCAGGAGGTTCTAAAGCACCAGCTTGGGGACCTCGAGCAGACACTCCCGGCGTACACGCATGTCGGCGTCGGGCGGGGACCCACACCATCAGGAGAACCTTACGCGCGGGAGCACGGCGAATACAATCCCCTTTTCTACCGCAGTGAGCGCCTCAAGCTCCTGAAGAGCGGGACTTTCTGGCTCTCCCCTACACCCGACGTGCCCGGTTCGCGCTTTGCGGGGAGCGCGTTCCCCCGCATCGCAACCTGGGCGCAGCTAGAGCTGCGCCGTGAAGGGCGGTCTTTCTACGTGTTCAATACCCATCTGCCCTACGAACAAGACGAGCGCGGCGTAGCGTCCCGCGCCCTTGCTGCCAAAGTCCTTCTCTCCCAGATCGCACGCATCGCCGGTGACGCTACCACGGTCCTCATGGGCGACTTCAACCTTTCAGTGCGTACAGACGCGGACAGACTACAAACCTACGCGCAAATCCGTGAACGCTTCGAGGACGCCTATGAGATCGCCGCAAAACGCGAGGGGCCGGATATGACGTTTTTCGGGTTCGACTCGAAAAGCTCCGGCGAAGCCCGCATCGACTACATTTTCGTCTCCTCCGGAACACACGTTTTATCCTGCCGAACAGTTCTCGCTCACAACGGAACCTATTATTTTTCCGATCACGCTCCTGTAACGTGCGAGGTTTATTTTTCATGATTACATCAATCTTTTCTCAAACTTTTACTGATTATTTCATGTTTTTTTCATAAAAAGTCGTTACCTTGACGAATGCCCACTTCCAATTCTGAGACGTCAACGGCAAGGATTTATCTCCGTCTAATTTTTCTCACGATTTTGCTTCCGGTCCTGGCGTCATGCCAGCTCGACGGTCCGGTCGCATCCCCTGTTCTCGAGCCAACGGCAGCTGTATCTGGCCTCAGCGTCACCAATGCGTCCGGAAAACCCGACGCTAGCAGGCTCGTTCTTCACGATATCGGCTCGACCCAGAGCGGCCTCTGCTGTAATGCGACACTGGCAAGCTGGAAAACCCTCAAGGTCACCGATACCGGTACACTGACCCTCAAAAATACAGGGAGCAAGTCACTTTCTGTTGCCCTAAAAATCGCCAACAGCAGCCTTTTTCGCCTACCCAAGGGAGAAAAATTACTGACACTTAGCGCCGGTCAAAGCTACGCACTGAGTGTGCAGTTTGCGCCCGGCTCCAAACTTGCCAAGGGTGTCTACCGCAGTGAGCTGCAGCTGACAAGCGGCTCAGCCGTCACGGCGTTCCCCCTCACGGGTATGTTCATGCAGTACCCGGAAGGTGGCCGCGAGATCTACCTCAAGCAGCTCGTCAACGACGGTTTCGGCTATAAGATCAACCTAGGCACGAACAGCCAAGGGGGCCTCTCGAGCTCTTCACGCTTTTCGGCCAAGGCGGGCGAAGAGGTTCGCTCTTCATACTGGCGCATTGCCAATACCAGCCAGCCCCTCGTCGTTACCCAGATCGCCGCATTTCACTCCTGCTGCAAAAGTTCCATGCCGCTCAGCATCATCCCCAAAGGTAAAACGAGCGCGCTTGCAACCATGTATCACTCCCCTGCTTACAGCCAGACCATCTACCCCAGATCCAGCTCTAGCAGCGCCTTCACCAGCCTCTCGCTCACCTACACCCAACCGTTTGAGATTCGCGTTTCGGGGTACAGCTCCGATCCGCTGAAAGGCATTGGCAACGGTAACCTTGGTTTGCGCTTCTGGCCTATGCGAACCACGACCGGCGTGCTTGTACCCAACACTTATCTGCTGGCGATGGATTACGTCCAGAAAGGCTGCGGCTCCACCAGCAACGCCAACTGCGACTATAACGACAATGTATACATTCTGAATAACGTCAAACCCAGCTACTGAGTAAAGAAGTTTTTAAGAATAGGGCTCGAGACACCTCGAGCCCTATCCTTTTGGCGCATCTTCCCGATCCGCATAAAGCAGAGCGTCCAGTGATCAGAACATGGTCTCGAGCGTTTCCTCCACTAGAGATAGCCCTGCCAGCGCAATCCGCGTTGCGTCGGCCATCACGGGATAGAGTCCACTGAAGCTCCCGGCTTTAGCCTCTCGATCAAAACGCAGTAGCGCCCGTTCCTTCTCGGGCCGCATACCTCAAACACGTGTGAGCTGTGAAAACACGTATTACCGCCCACCCATCCCCGTCATCGCAATCCCCCGGATAAAGTAGCGCTGCGCGAAGATAAAAACGAGCAGTACCGGCACGAGCGCGATCACCGACCCCGCCATCAGGAGCGTCCAGGCCGTGTTGTACGGGCCTTGCAAGGTGTTGAGACCCACGGTCAGCGTGCTCATCTCAGCGCTGCTCGTCACCACGAGCGGGTATAAAAACGAGTTCCACTGGCCCAGAAAGGTAAAGATCGC
>JBMDWS010000361.1:0-1844 GCA_048594695.1 Truepera sp.
CGAGGTGTTTCCAACCTGTGGGCTGCTCGGCCCGGAGGGGATCATCGGTACGCTCGACGACCCGGCCTCCTGTTACGAGCCCGAGCGCTACCCCGCCGGGCTGCTCTGGTTTCAGTACGGCTACGTCGAATACCGCTTTCCCAACCGGCTTACGCCCGAAGGGCGTATCGAAAGTCTGCATCTAGAGCTCGAGCTGTGCTCCGAGGCGCCCCTCCACCACTACGACTGGCCCTCGGACATCACACTCTGGATCAACGGCGCCGAGGTCGGCACATGGACCAGCCCGGCCGACTTCGGCGGGCAGCGGGGCAAGCTAACGCCCGCCTGGTGGGGTAGCCACAGCACTCAGCACGGGCTCCTGAAAGCGTGGCACGTCAGCGAAGCGGGGAGTTTTCTGGACGGTGTGAAGCTCTCCCAGACGCGGCTCAGTCAGCTCGGGCTGAACAAACAGCCCTTTATCGCCGTGCGGATCGGCGTGAAACCCGACGCAGCGCGGCGCGGCGGGCTCAACCTCTTCGGCAAAACATTCGGCAACTATCCCCAGGACATTCTTCTCCGCCTCCAGCACGGCTAAGCGCGCTTCAAGGTCTCGAGCCCTCCCTCAGGACATCGGCCTAGTATCTCAGGCACCCTTAGCGAGCAGCGCAGCCCGGCTCGAGACCGTCCGAAGCGCCTGCCGAAGCGCCTCAGGCCCAATCACGCGCACCTCGAAGGGAAAGCCCAACAAATAGAGCACGATTCGTTCCAGACGCTCGGGCGGCACGTGGACGCGCATCACCACGCCCGCGTCTTCGGGCTCGAGCAGCACCGCGCCCGGCGGGATAAGGCGGCTGGCCTCGACGAGGCTGCAGCCTATATAAACGACACAGCTCACCGCACCGGGAAAGGTCGTTCCGGCGAGCGAACGGCTCACGGTTTCCAGTGCGTCGAAACCCTCTGGCGGCGTAAAGGTCTCGGGGAGCCGCTCGGCCCGCCTTACCCGGTCGAGGCGAAAAACCCGCACGTCCCGGCGCAGATGGCAGTAGCCCGGCAGGTACCAGAAGCCGTTCAGGTGAACGAGCCCGTAGGGTTCGACGCGGCGCGCGGTAACGCCCCCCGCCGAAGCGCGGTAACTCAGCTCGAGAATCCGCCCCTTCGCTGCAGCCTCGGCCACGTCGAGCAAGAGCCCGCTCGGCACGACAGGTGACGAGGGCTCGAGCGGCGCTTCGCTGAGGACCGCGCCAAGCGCTCCCAACCGTTCCCGTAAACGTTCACCCAGCACGCTGCCCACGCGAGAGAAGGCACTTTCGGTCGCCGCGCCAAGTGCCACACCCTCGGCGCGGCGCGCCAGCATCAGGCCGAACCCGAGCGCCAGCGCCTCGTCATCGGTAAAGCGCAGAGCCGGGAGGAGCGAACCGGGTGCCAGCGCCACACCCCCGCCCGGTCCCGGCTTGGTCTCGGCAAGGAGGCCCAGCTCCTGTAGCCGCGCCACGTCCCGCCGCACCGTGCGCTCGCTGACCCCCAGGCGCTCAGCCACCTCAGTGGTCGTCAGGCGCTTGTGCCCCTGAAGCAGGTCGGCAAGTCGAAAGAGCCTCGCAGTCACACCTTCCATGACCTCAGCTTACGCGAAACCCGGACAGGTTTTGACCGGGTTTTTCGCTACGCTGTCTCTAGAAGGAGGCACAAAATGGCAGAACGGAGCTTTGGCAGGATAGAGCGCGAGCGACACCCTATGCCCGACTTCGTGCGGGAGGCGCTGGGGGCACGCGGCCTGATGGCGGCCTATCGCCGTCGCCCCGCCTATCAGCAAAACGACTATCTAGGCTGGATTGCCCGCGCCAGACGCGCGGAGACGGTTCAAAAGC
>JBMDWS010000362.1:0-12460 GCA_048594695.1 Truepera sp.
GCGTTGCCAGGCCCGCCGCCGGTAATCAGAAACGGTTCGGTAAAGAGCTGCAGCGTACCGATGACCGAAAGTACCAAGGAGAAGAGCAGGATGGGGCGGAGCAGAGGCAAGGTGATGCGCCAGAACTGCTGCCAGGGGCTGGCCCCGTCGATTTTGGCAGCTTCGTAGAGCTCGAGCGCGATATTCTGTAGCCCTGCCAAGATGATGATGGCGTTATAGCCCGTCCAGCGCCAGGTCACCGTCAGAACGATCAGGATAAAGGCTGGCAGAGGATCGTTGAGCCAGTCGATACGCGGCAGGCCGATGCCGGTCAGGGCAGCGTTGACGGCCCCGTTCTGGGTGTTGAACAGGAGCCGGAACACCGCCGAATAGGCCACCGCGCCGACCACCACGGGCGCGAAAAAGGCGAAGCGGTAAAATCCTTTAAGCTTCAAAAGGGGTGAATTGAGCGCGACAGCCAGCCCGGTCGCCAGTACCAGCATGATCGGCACCTGGACGAGCAGCAGCAGGAGCGTGTTTTTGAGCGCCTGGATAAAAAAGGGATCACGCAGGAGACGGCCCCAGTTGACGCCCCACTCGAGCGCCCAGGGAAACCCGCGTGTGTCCAGAAACGACAGATAGATCGAATAGACGATCGGCCAGGCCCAGAAGAGTGCGAAGATAATCAGATAGGGCAGGACGAACGTATAGGGAACAAACCATTTGCGGTGCACCGAACCTCCTGACGCTACACGTGCTGTAGCCCTTCGGCAAGCGAACGTCGGCACGCAACAATGTGTGTGCCGACGTTCGGATGATAGACCTTACTGTGCGGCGATAGGGAGCCCGGTTGCCCCGGAGATCTGGTTGGCTGCGTCGTCCATCGCGGCCTGGGCACTGTCGTAGGCCCCTGCCGTGAGGTACTGCGAAAGGATATTGGTCATGATCTGGCGGGCATCTTGGAAGTACTGGGTGCCGCGCGCGGGCTTGATCTCCCCGAGCGTGGCCAGCACGTCTTCCCAGATGGGCTGATCGCCCCAGTAGGGGAGGCCTTCTTGCACGTACGGGTCTTCCAGTGCGGGCAGGTACGAGGGCACCAAGCCGTAGCTCTCGAGCATACCGATCTGACCCTCGGTGGTGTCCAGCGCATACTTGACAAACGCCATCGCGGCTTCGGGATTATCCGAGGAGGCCGGGATCGCTAGCGCCGAACCCCCCAGGTTCGCCGCGCGCGTTCCGCCCGCTTCGCTTGCGGGCATCTGGTAGACCCCCCAGTTGCCCGACTGGTCGGGAGCGCTGTCCTGAATCGTTCCGACGTACCAGCCGCCCATGACAGCGCCGGCCAGCGTCCCGTTCTTGATCGACTGAATGGCCCCGTTCCAGTCCACAATGTCGACGATCTCAGCGTCGTAGAGCTTTTTCATCGTCTCGGCTGCGGCGACGCAACCCGCCTGATTGGCGGTGACGTTTTCGCCCGTGTCGTCGAAGTAGAAGCAGCCGTTTTGGTTGGCGAGGATGCGCCAGGTACCGTCATCGGTAAAGTCGAACCAGAGGGCTTTGGCTCCGGTCGCTTCGTTTAGCTCCTGACCGGCCGCGATAAAGTCGTCCCACGTCTCGATAGTGTTGGCGTCGATGCCTGCTTGTTCATACAGGTCGCGGCGGTAGAAGTTGACGACTGGGCCGGAATCCCAGGGAATCGCGAAGATCTGCTCACCTAGTGTCAGCTCGGTCCATTTGAATTCGGGGAAGTCGGCGCGCAGGTCGGCGGCGCCCAGCGTCGTAAGGTCGGTAAAGCAGCCGGGAAAGCGGTTCCAAAAGATTTCGGCCTCGCTGTTTTCGATGGTGTAGACGTCGGGCAGGTCGGCTCCACCCGCTGCGCAACCTGCCAAACCCCGGTCGTAGAGCTGGCCGTTCCCGACGTCCTCGACAGTAACCTTGACGTTTGGGTACTCCTCGTTGAATCCGGCAACGAGGTCGCTGAGCGCCGAGGCGGCAATATCCCACGAACCAACGGTAATCTCTCCGGACAGATCGGCGTTCTGGGCGGCAGCGAGAGGCGAGGCCGCTCCCAAAACGAGGAGGCTGGCGAGCAAGGGTCTTTTCATATGGGTCTCCTTTACATAGAGCTAGGGTGCTGACTCGAGGCGGTTTCTAAGAAACAAAGAGTCCTGGTTTCAGTGCATCCTCCGTCAGGCGGTCGGTCTTCGGAGCGACGTCCACACACGCCCCATGCTAGGGTGACCGGTCACTTTATATTGGTAGCGTCAGCCTAGCACAGCGCTCCAACCCTGTCAATTTGTGCTTGAATTTTACGCCTGGGCGGATTGTTGCCCTTAACAAATGGCGATTGGGTCAGGATTGTCGCCAAAACGGTGGCGGCGTGCGCTTTCGTGTAAGGTGACCGCTCACGTTCGTTTTGCGCTAGACTGGTTCGTGGCAAAAATGCATGGGAAGGTGACGATCGCGGATGTAGCGCGGGCAGCAGGCGTCTCGAAGCAGACCGTTTCGCGGGTGATCAACGGCTCGGGCTCGACGAGTGTGGCAACGACGGCGCGGATCGAGGGTTTGATTCGCGATCTCGGCTACCGCCCGAGTGGCGTGGCGCGCAGCCTGGCGACGAACTCGAGCCTCACCCTGGGCCTCATCGTGCCTTCGCTCGACAACCCCTATTACGCCGAGGTCGCACAAGGGGCGGAGTGGAGCGCCTGGGAAAGTGGCTATAACCTGCTTCTCAGCAACGCGTTCGACGATCTGGGGCGTGAAGAGGCCGCGCTGCGCTCTCTGCAGGACCGTGGAGCAGACGGGGTCATTCTGGACACCCCGAGCCTTGCCGACGACGTGCTCTGGGAGCTCCTGCGCCCCTTCAAAGCGGCGGTCCTGATCGGTCGTTCCGCGCCGACCGAGGTTGCTGGCAGCATCACAGTAGACGACGCCTACGGCATCGAATTGGCAGTACGGCGGCTGGTAGCAGCAGGCCGCGAGCGTCTGGCGTTGCTGACTGCCCCCGGGCGTTTCATGAGTAGCCGGGTACGACAGGCGGCTTTTGTGAAGGCGGAAAAAGCCAGGGGGACGTTCGATCCGGCTCGTGTGCTCGTCGTCGAGGCGACCGCAGAAGCGAGTTACGAGCGTGTTCGACAAGCTCTGGGCTCGGCGCCACCGTTCGACGGCCTCATCTGCTTTAACGACATCATGGCGGCGGGGGCACTGCGCGCCCTCTATGAAGCGAACGTACGCGTGCCCGCGCAGGTGGCTGTGATTGGACACGATGACATGCCGCTCGCAACGTGGCTGCACCCGCCGCTCAGCACGCTGCGCATTTCCAAGCGCGACCTGGGGATGAGCGCTGTTCGTCTTCTGCTTGACCGCCTCGAGGGGCGCAGCCAGCAGACACGCCTGACCCTGCATCCTGAACTTGTGCTGCGTGAAAGCACGGGCCTCCTGCCGGGGTGAGTTCTAACCTGCGTTTGCTAGAATCGCCGTATGTTTTTCCGTCGAAGCAATCCGAACTTCAGGCAAGAGGGCAACTTTCTCCTGGCCCGCGTGATGACCAGCAAGTCCGGCGAGGTCATTCCTGTGAGACTTTCTAAAACCAGCGAGATGAGCTTGCAGGGGAGTGGCTACTTCATTCGTAAGACGCTCATCGGCTCCAAAAGTCTCGATCAGGCGGTCCTGGAAGTGACCCTGAGCCGCAGTCACCGGATCAAGAACGCGACTGTAGACGGCGGCGAGCTGATCCCGGTCAAAAGTTGGACGGCTCTCGAGTCTGCTGATTAGACCTCAAGTGTAAAACCCGCGCCGACTCTTCAGCGGTGGGACCTGGGTCCACTGTCCTGCGATATAGCGATTCCTTTTTCTGCTCCTGTTTGGGTGAAAGGCCGTCATGAACCTGACGAAAGACTTCGAGCGTTACCCCTTGACCTTCGGCCCGTCTCCCATCGAGCGGCTACCCCGGTTGTCCGCACACCTCGGCGGTTCGGTCGAGATCTACGCCAAGCGTGAGGACTGCAACAGCGGACTCGCCTTTGGTGGCAACAAGGTGCGCAAGCTCGAGTACCTTATACCCGAGGCGCTTGCTCAGGGCTGCGACACGCTCGTGACGATTGGCGGTGTGCAGAGTAACCACACCCGGCAGGTCGCGGCGGTGGCGGCCAAACTGGGCCTCAAATGCCGTTTGGTGCAGGAGAGCTGGGTACCCTACAGCGACGCGGTGTACGACCGCGTGGGCAACATCCTCATGTCGCGGGTGATGGGGGCAGAAGTCGAACTGGTCGACGAGGGGTTCGATATCGGGCTTCGCCAGAGCTGGGAGCGGGCGCTCGAAGATGTCCGGGCGAAGGGGGGTAAACCCTACGCTATTCCGGCAGGCGCGTCGGACCATCCGCTCGGTGGGCTCGGCTTCGTCAACTTCGCCGACGAGGTGCGGGCGCAGGAGACCGAACTCGGGTTCACGTTCGATTACATTGTCGTCTGTACCGTGACCGGCTCGACCCACGCCGGGATGCTCGTCGGTTTCGCGGCCGACGGGCGCGCGCAGAAGGTTATCGGTATCGACGCCTCGGTGACGCCGGAAAAAACGCGGGCGCAGGTTCTGCGAATCGCTCAAAACACTGCGGAAGCGATTCGTTTGGATTACGCCATCACCGACGAGGACGTGGTTCTGGAAACAGAGTATGCTTACCCGCTCTACGGCATACCCTCAGAGGAAACGAACGAGGCCATCCGGCTCTGTGCGCGGCTCGAGGGGATGATGACCGACCCGGTCTACGAGGGAAAGTCCATGCAGGGCCTCATCGACCTCGTGCAGAAGGATTACTTTCCGCCCGGGAGCCGTGTGCTCTACGCTCACCTCGGCGGTGTCCCAGCGATCAACGCCTACAGCTACCTCTACCGAAACGGCTGACGGTCCGGTCGACCTCGAGACGCTCCGGTCGTTCTCGGAGATGGCTACCGGATTCGGTAGGCGATCTCAAGAGCGTGCATGCCCATCAGGATTTCGTAAGATGGCTCGTGTTCCAGTATACGGGAGCCGGCGGAATAACCTTTCGGTTTGGCCCCAAACGACTAGAGAGATGGTTGCCTTATGATTAAAGCTGTACTCGTGATCGGTTTTGTGCTGATGGTCTATAACCTGGTGCGGGGCCTTCAGCTTCGCCAGGTGATTACGGGCGGACTCATCGGTGAGCGCCTGACTCAGCTCATCGTGTTTATCGGTTTGTTCGCTGCGGGCTATCTGGGCATCACGGCGCTCGTCTGGGCTCAGCCGCAAAATACGTTGCTCGTTCTCCTCAGCCTGCTGCTGCTTTTTGGTGCCGTATTCGTGTTTCTCGTTTTGCGGCTCGTCTATTCGATCGCCGAGGTGCTCGAGGGCTAACGCGGTTCTGTGTCAGGGCGCACGTCTCGAGTCGCTACCCCTTTTGAGGTCAACAGGTCATGGTCTATAAGCAGTTACCCAATCCGCTCATCACCAAGCCCCTGTCGGGCGAGCGCCTTATCGTCTTTCGGCTCCTGCGGGAGCCCCACAGCCCGGAGTCGCTGGCGCAGGAGGCGGGCCTCCCCCTGGAGGCCGTACAGACGTATATCGAGATGCTCGTCGATGACAAGCTGATCGACAGGGTCGATGTAGCGAAGCCTGCCGACCCTAACCCTACTATGACGCCCTCCTCGCCGTTTGGTGTCCCGCCTCTGGTCGTCGAGGTACCCGACACGGTTTTATCGCCGGACCCTGTGCCGGTCCCCGTCATGCGCGAGACCTCCCCTGGCGACGACGCACCACGCGAAGACGAAAAACCAGTCGGTCGCCCAGGAGCCGTCGCGATGCCCGAGCCCGCTCCCATCTTCAAGCCCATGACGTTTACAGAACCGGTCAAGCCTGCGGAGCCCAACCGCCTCGAGGTGGTCAAGCGTGAACTGATTGGGTCGCTAGATCCCAGGCTCGGCAAACGAATCCAGGCGGAGATCCTGCTCCTGTCTACTGCCAAGGACCTCGACGCGCTCGAGCAGGCTGCGCGGCGGCTCGTGCCCAAACTCAAACTGCTTGTTGACCGAAAGATGGGAGACACCTTCGGGCGAAAGGTCGAAGAGCTTCTAGGCCGCTAAGGGGCGGACTACAGGGTGTTACAAGTTTGGTTACCTCGACCCATACAGGAAACCGTGCATACATCCGCCATAAGGTATACTTAGCGCCTCACCAGGGGTGCCGCAAGGCTGAGAGAGCGCAGATTCACGAGACGCTCAACCCTAGAACCTGACCCGGTTAGGACCGGCGGAGGAAGTGTGATGTGCGGCTGCTCCTAGTGCGCCCCTGACACCTCTGGTGAACTCCACCAGGGGGTTTTTTATTTGACACCCAAGTCTCAAGCAACCTACGGTCAAGGCGTCGGCACAGGGTTTCTCGAAGGGCTCATCACCCGCGACCTGCGCCCCAAACAAGAGGCGCTTCTCAACCATCCGCTCTGGACAGGGCTCGAGACACAGGCCACGACGCGTGAGCAGCTTGCCCGTTTCGCGCTGCAAGACGTGTTCCTGTGCCGCGAGATCTACCGGCTCGACGCACTCGCCATCGCCAAGGCGCCGACGCCCGAGGCCGCCGCCGCGCTTATCGCCAAGCTCACGCCCAAAGAGGGAGCGGAGGACGTACTCGTCCGTTTTGGCGAGGCTGTCGGCCTGACGCCCCAGGACTTCGACGAGGCCACGCCGCTTGCGGGGTGCCTTGCGCTGATCGCGCAGTTTTACTACCACCTCGCCCGAAGCTCGTATGCCGAGACGATTGCCTGCATCGGGGCGAGTGAGACGATCTTCCTGGAGATCTGTGGACGCATCGACGCGCCGCTCAGGCGCTACGGCTTTTCCGACGAGGCGCTGACGTTTTTCTCGTTCCACGCGCACCTCGAGGAGGCCGAACGTGGCACCACCGAGATGCTCCGCCCGCTCGTGACGACCCCTTCGGCGCGCGAAGCCGTGACCCGCGCCGCCGAACTCTGCTACGACTTCGAAAAGCTCTTCTACGACACGGTCCTAGAGGGTGCGTGAGCCAGGCGTTGCGGCGCTCGGGGATGCTGCCGCCGCTCTTCGCGGGGGTGTTGCTGCTTTCGCTATGGCAGCTCGGCGTAAGCCTGAGCGATGTGCCAGAGAGCTTTTTGCCCTCGCCCTACGCGGTCTTCAGCACACTCTGGACGCAGCGTGGTCTCCTGTGGGACAACAGCCTGACGACGCTTCTAGAGACCGTTCTGGGGGTCGGATTGGCGGTCGCACTGGCGCTTGTCTGGGCGCTGCTGCTGGACAACTTTGGTTTCCTCAAACGGGCGCTCTTGCCTTACTTTATCGCTTCGCAGACGATCCCGATCATCGTGCTGGCCCCGCTCATGCTGCTCTGGTTCGGGTTCGGTCTGTTGCCCAAAACGCTGCTCGTCGCTCTGTTCGCCTTTTTCCCGATTGTTCTCTCGACGCTTTCGGGGCTCGAGCAGACCCCGAGCGACCGACACGACCTCATGCGCTCGCTCGCCGCTTCGCCGTGGCAGACCTTCCGCCTGCTGAGGTGGCCCTTCGCCCTGCCGAGCTTTCTGGCGGGGCTGCGCATCACGCTGTCCTACAGCGTGACGGGCGCGATCTTCTCCGAGTATGTCGGCGGCTTTTCCGGCCTTGGCATCCTGCTGCAAACTTCGGCAAATTCCCGCGCCACCGCGCTCGTTTTTGCCACCATCATCGTGATTGCGCTACTCAGTTGTACCCTTGTCGCGTTCGTGGCGCTGCTCGAGCGTCTGCTCATGCCCTGGAGGTTTCAATGAAACGACTCATCCTTTTTCTGTTCCTTGCTGCCGGGTTCGCCTCGGCCCAGACCCAGACCGTGCGCCTCGCTCTCGACTGGGTGCCCAACACCAACCACACCGGTATCTACGTCGCGCTCGCCAAGGGCTGGTATGACGAGGCGGGGGTCGATCTGCAAATTCTGCCCTATGGGTCGGTGTCGCCCGAAGCGCTTGTCGCCAACGCTCAGGCTGAGGTCGCCGTGTCGGGCAGCGAGGGCGTGCTGACCTCGGTCGTAACGGAGGAGCCCATCGTGTCGATTGCCGCGATCCTGTCGACCAATACGGCGGCGCTGGCTGTTTTGGAGGACAGCGGCATCAAGCGGCCCCGTGACCTCGACGGCAAGATCTACGCGGCCTACGGCGGCGACTATGAGGACGCGGTCATCTCAGCCATCATCCGGCACGACGGTGGGAGTGGGGAGTTTCGCAGCGCCCTCCTGAACGTCGCGGGTTTTGACGCGCTCCTCGCGGGCCGCGCCGACTTCGTGTGGATCTTCGAGGGCTGGCAGGGCGTGCAGGCCAAACGCGAAGGGATCGCGCTGCGCCTCTTTAACTTCACCGATTACGGCATTCCCGACTACTACACGCCCAATCTGGTGAGTAGCGAGAGCACGATAGAGAGTAAGGGCGACGCCCTGCGGGCTTTTATGGCAGCGACCTCACGCGGCTACACCTTCGCTGCCGAAAACCCCGAGGAAGCTGCTGAACTGCTCCTGGGTGCTGCTCCGGCAGGCTCGTTCCCCGATCCCGACCTGGTGCGCGAGTCGCAGGCGTTCGTCTCCCAGTACTACGTCGCCGAGGGTGAACCGTGGGGCTTTCAGCGCCCGGAGATGTGGCGGGGCTATCAGGGGATGCTTCTGGACGCGGGCGTCTACGGCGACAAGACCGAGGCGCTGCGGGCAGCTGTCGAGGACGGGTCGCTCTACACCAACGCACTGTTGCCGGAACAAGGCGAATAAACCGCATAAATAACCTGTGCCCCGCCGTTCGGGATGCGTCGGAGGCACGGGTGATCTTCGCGGATATTACGTAGTCATGACAAAGTATCCAGAACTCGAGCTGCTCCTACAGTCCTTCGAGCGTAATGGTCGTGTCAACGAGGCAGTCCTGAACGCAATGTCTAAGGCCGATCTGACGCAGTTCGACGGGAAAGGGGATGGGGCATCGGGCAACACCTGTCGGGCAAAACCTAGGTCACAGCGCCGAATTCCGCTACGAGTGGCTCAGCCTCATCTCGCCTGAGCATGCCGAAAGCATTCCTATCGTGCTCGAGGGGACCGAGGAGAACTTTTGGCTGAGTGCAAAGAGCGTCGCTGAACTCGCCCTAGCCTTCTCGGTCGGGGACGAGAGAGCCGTGGCGGCTGTTGTTGCCGCGCTCGACGAGGGTCGGTTCTTTTCGAGGGCCTATGAGCGTCACCCTGCCCACTTTTTGCAGCACATTCTGGTACACGACGCCCACCACCGGGGGCACGTGATGAGCCTGTTGCGAGCGGGTGGGCGGACACAAGAGGAGATGGGGGCGCTCGAGCAGGCGACCTGGCCTATCTGGCGCGAGTGAAGTTTTCGGGATTTACTGAGCGCTGACCAGATCGGGGCGCAACCTTACCGCCTCACGCAGGTAAATATGCTTCATCTGCCGCTGCGACTTCTGGGTGTTGACCTGCATCATCACGCGAATGGCTCTCGGCAGGCGGCCCGGCACCGGGATCTCTTGATTGCACATGAGCGGCACGAGTGTCATGCCGATAGCGCGCGCGGCCTCGGCTGGAAAGGTGCTGACGAGGTCGGGCGTGGTGGTAAAAAAGATCGAGGCGATGAGTTCGAAGTCGCGGATTTCATTGTCCCGCAGCATGACTTCCAGCAGTTCACGCGTCGCCTCGAGAATCAGCTCCGGCTCGTCCCGTTCCACAGTTGTCGCACCGCGTATCCCGCGCACCCAGGTTGGTTCCATGAAGGCAGTCTATCACTTGCCGCAGCTCACCTTGAGCCTACATTTTTTCTACATTGAGGGCGCGTAAACTACCCCTATGTCCCGGGTTTTGCGGCCCTGCTTGCTGAGTACATTACTGCTCACCTGCCTGTCTGCTTGTTTGCCGATCCCCAACCTCCATACCGACCTGAAGCTGCCCCCACCCGTGTACCGAACGGACCCAAGGAGCGTCGCAACGGCCTATATGGCGTTGTCGGGCTTCGCGGCGCCAGGAACCCCGGAGCGTCTCAACCGCACCTTTTACTTGCGCTACTATAAGGAGTCTAGGGCCGACACCATCCTGGTCCTGATGCCAGGCATCTTTGGTGGCGCGACGAACTTCGACATTCTGGCGCGCCAACTCGTAGCGAGCCAGCCGGGGCTCGAGGTCTGGGCCATCGACCGGCGGGCGAACGCGCTCGAGGACCACAGCGCCCTGCGTGAGAGCTTGCTCGCCCGCGAACCAGGTATTGCCTACCGCTACTACGAGCAAGAGGCTGGAACGGACGCCGGGTTTAAGCCGATCCCCGAAAACGAGCTGGGGTTCATGCGGCGTTGGGGGTTGGTGACTCACCTTTACGACCTGCACGAAGTCGTGAAGCGGGCACACGAGCAGGCCGCTACAGTGATCCTCGGCGGGCATTCGCTGGGTGCGAGTATTGTTTCCCTCTACGCGGCCTACCGCTTCGAGGATGGTCCCGGCGATGACACCCTCGACGGGCTTCTCCTTCTGGACGGCACGCTCGGGCGCACCGGGTCGTTTGGCATCACGGGGGGGCTGACGCTCGGGGAACTCGAGCTCATCCCCAACGCGCTCGGCTACGACGCCGGACGCGGGGCACCGTTCCTCGCCACGCCGCTAGGACCCAACTATTACGCGGCCTCGGAAGCCAGAACCCTCCTCGCACGGTTTCGTCCAAACGCTCTGGCCCCGGATACATCTTTTCCCATGACCAACCTGGCGCGTATCGGCTCCACGGCCGATGAGGGGTACGCGCTCTCGGCGATCTTCGCGACCTCACTGGGCGAGCCGGTCGGGGCACGTTTTGGGGGTAACCTGCCCGCTGTATTTATCGACGGCTGGGACAGTCACTCGAGTCGCACCATCGCTGGGGTCGCGGACGGTTTCGAAGCCGTCACCTGGGCAGATGACGGGGACGCACGTGAATTCACCGATCTAGACGCTTACCTGCGCGCACGCGTCACACTGGCAACAGACTGGAACGAGTGGTACTTTCCGCTGCGCCTTTTGGTAGATATGAGCGAGTTGCCACTCGACCTGTCGGAAACACCCGACTTCGAGCCGCACAGTCAGGTCCGGGTGCCGACCCTTGCAGTCGGGGCGGGGCGCGGGCTGGTGAGCAGTCTCGACGGCTTTTCGGCCTATAGCAACCTGCGGGCGAGTGCGCTGTTCTCGAGCTATGTGATCCCAGGGTTTACGCACCTCGACCTCGTGAGCGCCCACGACAATCCGCTGGTGCCGCTTACGGAGCGCTGGCTGGATCAAATTGGGGCGCTCGAGAAGCCTGCCAACCCGTAGAAAGTTCCACAGGTCACACCGAGTTTGCATGTTAATCTAAGGCCTTAACTTATTGCGTACTAGAGGTAGCCAGATGAAACTTGGTCCCCTGGGAATACCCGAACTGCTGCTACTTTTTGTGACCTTCGGTTTACCGCTGTGGGCCATCATCGTCGTGGCAACGAGGCAGAGCCTCAGTACCGTGGTTCGTGTTCTGCTCATCGGCATAGCGGTAGTAGCACCGGTCGTGGGGCCGCTCGGCGTTCTCGTCGCTACGCCTCTTCTAATCCGGCGTAGCGCCCGCTGACGCGAACGGGCTCTACACAGTTGCCAGGGAAACAGATCGGTCTCAGGCCGAGTTGCTTTGTCCCTAGCTTTATTTGCCTGCTGCGGGCAGGGTCCTCGGCGCTAAATGTTTGCAGCTCGAGCATCTGTCTTAGGATTTCGACGATCCCTAGCCTTTTTCATGTCCTGCGGGGTTTAGGGCTACGGGTCTTGTGGGCGCTTCGTTGACGCTCAGCTGAAAGACATCGGGGCGGCTGTAATGGCCCACCACATCGAAGTCGAACTTGCCGCGCACGATGTCGTAAAGGTCGAGGTCCGCTGTCAGGATCGTCTCACTGTCGAAATGTGGGCCTGCAAGAACTTGACCCAGTGGCCCTACGATAGCGCTACCCCCGCGCATGAGCACCGCGTCCGGCGAATCGCCAAGGGACATCCGCAGGTCGTCCGGAAAGTCGTTCCTGCGGATATACTGGCACGCCGAAAGCACGAAGCAGCGGCCCTCGAGCGCAATATGCTGCACCGTCGGGAGCCAGGTGTCCCGGTCGTCGGCGGTCGGCGCGCAGTAGAGCGAAACGCCCTTGCTGTACATCGCCATACGCAACATGGGCATGTAATTTTCCCAGCAGATGACAGCGCCGATGCCCCCGTAAGGACTGTCGACGACCGTCAGGGTCGAGCCGTCGCCAAAGCCCCAGATCATGCGCTCGAGCGCTGTCGGCATGAGTTTGCGGTGCTTGCCTAAAAGCGTGCCGTCGGGACCAAAAAAGAGCACGGAGCAGTAGCAGGTTCCGCCTTCTTTTTCTATAACGCCCATCACCACGTAGGTCTCGTGGGCAGCCGCAGCTTTGGCGAGCTGAGCCGTTTGAGGGCCGGGCACCTCGAGCGCAGCCTCGTGATAGCGCC